>PKCQ01000313.1 GCA_002862265.1 Planctomycetaceae bacterium
CGGTCGTGGGAGATCACAACAACACAGCCTGCATAATTTTGAATCGCTTCCTCAAGGGCTCGTAGTGTGTCGACGTCCAGGTCGTTTGTCGGCTCGTCAAGTAGTAGAACGTTCGAGCCACGGCGCAAGAGCTTGGCCAGGTGCACGCGATTGCGCTCACCACCTGATAGGTTGCCGACTTTCTTCTCTTGGTCAGGGCCTTTAAAGTTAAAGCGTGAAACGTAGCCGCGAGCGTTGATCTTTCGCTTGCCCATTTCGAGGATTTCGTGACCGCCGCTGATTTCCTCATATACGGTTTTGTCGGCTTCAAGTGCATCGCGATTCTGGTCGACGTAGCCGAGCTCTACCGTGTCGCCGACACGCAGAGTGCCTTCATCGGACCTTTCTTCACCAACAAACATCTTGAACAGAGTAGTCTTACCGGCACCGTTGGGGCCGATGACTCCGACGATACCGCCGGCAGGAAGCGAAAAACTCAAATCGTCAATCAGGACTCGATCGCCAAACCCCTTGGTGACATTCTTCGCTTCGATCACTAGCTCGCCCAAATGCCGTCCGTTTGGGATTTGGATTTCGAGTTCATCTGGGCGTTCTTCGTATTCTTGTGCCGCCATTTTTTCGTAAGCTGCGATACGGGCCTTACTTTTCGCCTGACGAGCTTTCGGGCTGGATCGAATCCATTCGAGTTCTTTTGCCAAGGTCTTCTGACGGCTGACTTGCTGTCGAGCTTCGCGAGCCAAGCGTTCTTGTTTTTGCTCAAGCCAAGAAGAATAGTTACCCTCGAAAGGATGCCCTTCACCGCGATCCAGTTCTAGAATCCACTTCGCCACGTTGTCTAAGAAGTAGCGGTCGTGCGTGACGGCAACGACAGTGCCAGGGTAGTGATCCAAATGCTGCTCCAGCCAATGGATCGAATCGGCGTCCAAGTGGTTGGTGGGCTCGTCGAGTAGCAGTAAGTCAGGTTGTTCGATCAAGAGCTTGCAGAGTGCAACTCGCCGTCTTTCACCACCGGAAAGCTTGCTGACGTCCGCATCCCCAGGCGGCAAGTTCATCACGGTCATGGCGACTTCAACTTGCCGGTCAAGTTCCCACAGATTGTTAGTGTCGATCTCGTTCTGCAAACGTTCCATCTCATCGTAGAGCTTCTGAAGTTTGGCTTCGTCGGTGACTTCGCCGAGTCGCATCGAGATTTCGTTGTAACGATCGAGTACAGCACGGCGAATGGCAACGGCTTCTTCGACATTGCCTTGAACGTCCTTTTCCGGATTTAGTTGCGGTTCTTGTGGTAGGTAGCCAGCCGTGAAGCCTTGTGTAAGTCGAGCCGCGCCGTCGAACTCTTTGTCGACGCCAGCCATGATGCGAAGCAGCGTACTTTTACCGGCGCCATTCATGCCTAACACGCCGATTTTGGCACCGGGATAAAACGACAGCCAGACGTCGTTCAGGATTTCTTTCTGCCCATGTTTCTTCGTGAGCGATTCCATTTGGAAGATATATTGGCGTCCCATGCATCCGGCCTCAAAGAGCGCGTGTTCGTTGGCAATGACTCGATTTCAGCATGAATTTACTGATGCCCCATGCCGCTACAAGGCCAAAGTCCTCTTGCACATCCCCGGTAGCAAAGGTCGTCAAGACCTTCGGACTGATCAAGCTAGAACATAGACGGATTCTATTCGTCTTAAAGGACAAACCCGAGTTTCAGCTTGTAAGCCGGGGCGTTAGCTGCCGGCAAGCGATTTCTTGGTTCAGCCCGACACTAGCGCGTACGGCTCAATTCACCAATGCCTTGGTTAGCAGCGTCCTACCTTTGATTGGCGACGTTGAATCAAATACAATGGTAGAGCTTCGTACCGCTGTTACTCCCCGACTCAGGACCTACCTCAAGACTTTTAGGAATTCAGCATGTCTTGTCATTTCTTTCCATGGAAAGCTACAAAGCCCTTCGGAAGTGCGGCCGCAGTGTCGATTTTTGCGGCTTGCGGACTCCTCTCGGTACTTGCGTGTACATCCGGTGTTCGGGCTCAAGGTGACGAAGAGGTCAAGCCCGACGGGCCCTGGATTTCTGACGTCGCTTGGGATGGAAATGACCATGTAGTTGGGACCAATTCGCAAGGGCTTTTGCTTCGTCCTGCGAAACTTGTGAGAGCCGGTACTGCAGCTTTGGGTGAGCTTGAAACTATCGGTGAATCTGAAACTTCTTTGTGGAGTGTACTACCCGTTGGCGATTGGCAATGGTTGGCGTCGGACTACAAAGGTGGACTGCACTTGATCGGGAAGGAAAGCGGCGAGATCGAGGCGGAAACACGCTGGGTTCGAGCATTGTGTGCAACGCCGGAGGCTGGCAAAGTGCTGGCTGGGACGGAAGACGGCAAAGTGCTTTTGCTCTCCACCTCTGAGAAGAAAGAGCTGTCACGAGTCGACGCTCACAAGGCAGCTGTGTTCGCAATCGCCTTCAATGCGGCTGGCGACCAAGTGGCTACAGCTGGAGGCGACGGTGTTATCAAAGTTCATTCTTGGCCTGAGCTGAAGCCGCTTGCAGAGATGAGTCGAGGCTCAGAGGCAATCTGGAGCTTGAGTTTCGTCGATGGCGATTCCAAGATAGTGAGTGGCGGGGCCGACCGTCGTTTGCAACTATGGGATGTCGCCACGGCGGCTTCAGTCTGCACGATTACTCGAACGCGGGATTGGATTACGGATTTATTTCTTTTACCAGATAGTAAAGTCGTTTGTGCGACCTGCATGGATGGCAAGATCGTCGTTGCGGACTACGGAGCGATGACCAAAGTCGCTGAGGCGGAGGTTGCAGAAAGTGCTATCTGGTCAGCAGCGCTTAACGGCAAGAAGATTGCCTTGGGAACGCGTAAAAATGGTCTGCAGATCGCAGAAGTTGGAGACTGGATCGCTCAAGCCCAAACCGTCACCAAAGAAGTTGCCAAGGTGCGTCCTCCAGCTCCTAAACGCTAGTTTGCAACCCAGAGAGCGTGCATCAAGCTCCTCAATACAGTTGCTTGGTATAAGCTGGTGCAAAAGAATGGAGCACGATGTGCCCCGTCAAGTCTCTGAGGTTGGCGTTGCGTCGCAGGGGT
>PKCQ01000314.1 GCA_002862265.1 Planctomycetaceae bacterium
AGAATGCACAATCAGGGAGTTTGTTCGACCGTCAGCCTGTACCGACGGGACAGAGCCGCCGCGCGATGTGAAGAAGTCCTGAAGTTGTGTCGTCGCTTGCTCGGCAGTGGTATGTTTTAAAGGAATCACCACGAAGCCAGAATCAGGATGGACGGGCATATCGAGCTGAGCGATGAGATTCTTGATCAGCGTCATTGACTCCCCCCAGCCGACTAGTAACAGTGCGTTGGGCGATGTGATGGGAGTGACGCTCACGGTGCCTTGTCGCAGGTTAGTTAGCTCCTGGACTTGCTCTTGAACCACGATACCAATCGCCCTGGCTTGCACATGTTTCAATGGAACGAGTTCAATCTGAGGCTGAGCCTCACGGCTGGCAGCGTCCAATCGGCGAACGATCTCGGCTAGTTCACCAAGCTGTTTTTCGCGACCGCGAATGATGATCGCATCGATCTCTGGCAGGATATCTACATCTACTTCGCCAAACTGCGGCAACGCGAGCTTGGTCTTTTGCTTGAGCGGATTCCCTTCGTCGCTGCTTCCTGGCTGCGGCGTAATCGGGACACCATCCTGCAACGCAACCGGAGTCGGGAAGGACGCTTGGCGGAAAGGTTTGCTCGACTGCGGCGGCCTTGGCCGACTCGAAAATTGAGACAGAGCAACGCGACCACGTGAGTTGAGCCGCAGAATTTGAACGCCATCGGCAGGATCAACTTTGTCGATCAACTTAGTGAGTCGCTGCAGCTGCCCTGCCAATTTTTCTTCGCCAGCAATGATGACGCCGCCATTGTCAGCAAACTGTATGTCTGCCGAAGCTCCCGCAACTTGAACGCGGAGCCGTCTTGGATCGGGCTGACTGAGGGCTCCTGGACTCGAGAATACGTTCCGCATACCGTTGAAAAGAGAAACGTACTGGGATTCCGCCAGCGACACACTGTACAAGCGTGTGTTCTGCGACTTTACTTCCTCTTGCTGCCCGAGTGTTGGCAGCTGTGCTTGCGCTTGCAAGTTCATGGAACCGATCGCACACAGCAGTGTGAGGAGAAAGCGACAACATCCCAGGTATCTTGGCATTTCGACTCCGTCCAGCACGGACGCACTGCGAAAGAAGCTCGCTATCACGCGCATGCAACAAAGGCAACTAATAATCAGCTCACAACAGAGCGCCAGCGGGATGTTAGGAAGCCGAGCAATTCACCGTCAAGCGAATTTCAATGCTGGCATTGGTCGTCCGAGGCCCCACGAGACGACAATCAGCCCATGTAGGTCGAGGATGCGTAGGCCCAAACGAACGCATCGTCACCTTGCAGCGAGACACGCTACGATCGGCGACTTTGTTCGGACCACAGGCAAAATACCCAAGCCAATTTAAGACTAAGCTAGCAATTCGTTAACGACTTTGCCGTGGACGTCGGTCAGACGATAGTCGCGGCCACTGTAGCGATAAGTCAGCTTCTCGTGGTCTAACCCCATTTGGTGCAAAATCGTGGCGTGAAGATCGTGCACATGCACTCGGTTTTCGACAGCAGACAAACCGAATTCGTCAGTCGCCCCGTAGCTAATGCCGCCTTTGATACCGCCGCCAGCCATCCAAACCGTAAATCCATAGTGGTCGTGGTCACGGCCTTTCTGGCCTTCCGATGTTGGCGCTCGACCAAATTCACCGCCCCAAATCACGAGAGTCTCGTCCAACATCCCACGCTGTTTCAAGTCTTTCAAAAGAGCTGCGATACCTTGATCGCAGGCGTCTGCTAATCGGCGGTGGCCACCTGGGATATCGCCGTGGCCCGTATCCCAAGCGATATCGTAACCGTCGATCGAGAGCGAGATTTGTACCATCCGGACGCCGCGTTCAACCAATCGCCGAGCTAACAAACAACCCTTCGCATATTCAGTGCCGCCATACAAGTTAAGTGTAGACTGGGTTTCCTGATTTGTATCGAATGCATCCGGAACGGCGAATTGCATCCGAAAAGCCATCTCCATCGACTGAATGCTTGCTTCCAATTGCCGATCGTGTTGCTGCCGCTGCAGATCGATTTGATTGAGCCGAGTCAGCAAGTCTGCTTGGCGCCGCTGTTCGGCTCGGGGTAGCCACTCATTCTTCAAATCCTCCACGATCCGATCTGGCTTCATGTCGTGGATATTTACATAAGTCCCCGTGTAGGCTCCTGGTAGAAAGGCGTTGCTCCAGTTCGCGAGTTTGTTGCGAGGTTGAGCTCGGGGGCTCATCGCAACGAATCCCGGCAAGTCTTGGTTTTCGGTCCCTAGTCCATAAACCAACCATGACCCCATGCTGGGGCGACTAGGCTGCAAGTGCCCAGCGTTCATCATCATCATAGCTCCAGCGTGTTCCGGAATGTCCGTGTGCATCGAGTGGATGAAGCAGATGTCGTCGACCATCTCGCCGACTTTCGGGAACAGATCGCTACACCACTTACCACATTGCCCGTACTGCCGAAACGAAAACGGCGAAGGCATCAAGCCATTCTTAGTGTTGCGTAATGATTTACGATCGACGATCTCTGGACGCTGGCCCGCACATTTAGCTATGGCAGGCTTATAGTCGAAGGTGTCGACCTGTGACGGGCCGCCGGGCATGAAGAGCTGAATGACGTGCTTGGCTTTGGGAGCAAAATGCCGATTGGCAAGAGCTCCGGTTGGACCGGCCAAGCCATCCTCGGCCAGCAAGCCGGCCAACGCCGCCGAACCCACGCCTCCCGCCACACCACGAACCGAACGGGAAAAGAACTGGCGACGGGTCAAGTTGCATTCAAAATCAACACGTGGATCATGCATGGCTTACCCCTTGGTGATGGTCTCATCCAAATTCAACAAGACCGAACCGATGATGGCGTAGGCCGCGTGATCCGCCAAGGGAATCCCTTCGGTCGGCTCGGAAGATCCAACCGAAAGTAAAGCAGTGGCGGCGGCAGGGTCTTTGGCGAATCGCCGCTGCTCTTCGTCGAACAACTCAAGAAGAAGTTGGCTTTCCTTCTGGTCTGGAGCCCGACCGACCGCCAAAGCAAAGCCATGGCCAATGCGTCCTTGATGATCCGCGGCGGCCTGCCACATGCGGGCACCAAATC
>PKCQ01000435.1 GCA_002862265.1 Planctomycetaceae bacterium
AACTCGCTTACGCGGAACGGGGCGCGATTGCGGTTTGAATTCCGGTTTCTTGTTAGGCAGAGCAATTGAGTCGGGATTCTTCTCCTTCCCGCTCGTGAATGTCTTGAGCTCCTTGGCTTTACTGTCTGAAGAGATTCGCGTTGGAGTGTTGGAAACTTGTTGAGGGCGACGCGAGGATCCGTTGAGGATCAATTTCTTTTTCTGCGGTGCGATACGTCCCGAAGTAGTTTTAAAGACCGCGGGAGTGACTCCCTTGCTCGCACCCAACGCAGCTGCATTTTCGTTGCTCAATTGAAGCCTGGTTTGAGTACGTCGCGAACTGGGGCTCGTAGGTTTGCCCGATTGCGGTGCGGCCTGGATCGCGCTTGGCAGGATGGAACTGAGCGCTGCTGTAACAATGAGGCTGCGCGATGGAGTGAAAAAGATCTGAAAGCCACGAATCGTCTGCATTGCTTCTCTTAGCTAAAGCGGGAGGGCTGAGCCGGAGTGAGCGCATTGCTAGCATGAACTTGCACAGGGAGCGCTCTACTTCGATTTACTCGGCAGGAACTCCCAAGGACTTAAAGTGGGCAACTGAGAAATAGATAGCTCAGTTGTCAAAACCCCACCGTTGGGTAGTCTCACGAGGAGTGGTCCGTTATTTCAGTTACCAAAGAATGTGTGGTTTCCGCAAGAAAGAGTTTTCGAGTGTCGCTCATAAATCGCGGAGGACCGCAAATGTCGAGGTTGCAGAAAACGCTTGGGCACTCGAAGAGGAGACCGGTTGTTGGATCGTCGATTGAGGGGCCTTTAGCGCTGCCCAACGCTCAGCCGTAGAGGCTGGCTTGCGATGGTCGTGCTGTTCTGACAGCGCTTGGATCGTAAAAGGCCAACGGTGAGCAGTTGGTTATAAACATACATCGCGTCGGCAGAGAACTAGTCGTCAGCGGCGGAGCTGTCTTTGATCAAGAATTTAGCATTCAGGCGGGCGACTTCGGCCGCTAGCCCAGCTCCGTTGACGCTCTGAAGCACCGAATCAAAGTCTTTGTAGGCGGCCGGCGCTTCGTCACGTGGATAGACGGGGCAGTTACTCAAGATATCAGCTTGGTCGAAAGACGCGTCGATCAGCTGCTGACTGAGTTTCTTTTTGGCCTTAGTTCGCGACATCGCTCGTCCAGCGCCATGGTTGATGCTGTAAACACTCTTCTGAGCCTCGGGCAGAGCAACCATGACCACAGAACCGTCAATTGGATTGCCCGGAAGCAGGATTGGATGACCGTGCTTGGAGAAGACAGTTCTCGCCAGTTCGGGATGTCCAGCTGGAAACGCTCGTGTTGCGCCTTTGCGGTGCACCCATCGCTGGCGGCCATTAGCGTCTGTTTCCTGCCTAGCGATGTTGTGGCTGATGAAGTAAACCAACTCTTCTTGTGTTCCTGGTAAAACTTGCTGAAATGCTTCCAAAACCAATTGATTTATCAAGAGGTGATTGACCGTGGCGTAGTTTGCTCCGAGTGCCATGTCGCACAGATAGCGATTGGCTTGTTCGCTTCCGAGTTCCGCGTAGACCAAGTCGCTGTCTCCGGCAGGAAAGGCTTGACCGGACCTCTTGAAGTGCTTCTTTAGCATTTTGAATTGATGGCTTGCGAGCGTATGTCCGAATCCACGAGAGCCGCAATGAGACAGGAAGGCAACGCAATTATTCTTGAGCCCGAAAACCTCTCCGACTTGGCGAAGTTTCGGGTCTTGGCTGAGGCTGACGACTTCGCATTCGCCAAAGTGGTTTCCGCCACCGTAGGAGCCAAGTTGCCCGACGTGGTTCGGAAGCTTGCGAAGCCCATTGCCGGCGAGGAGTGATTCCAAACGGTTTTCGAGGGAGTGGTAAGTTCCGTCTGGACCACGATGGAAGGCGTCTTCGCAGCGATAGGACCAAGCGTTGGGAACGCCCAGTTTTCTCAACACGTTTTTCGAAGCGCCATAAGTTGCGACTTCAAAGCCTTGGCGTTCATCCAGTCGCCGACTCTTAGGAACATCACGAGCACCCTTTCCTGGGCCGGTTGGAGTTCGCTGACAAATCGCTTTGATCAGCTCTTTACGGGTTTTCCTCTCGGCAATCGCATCTGCGGGAAGATCGGTTTGGAGCAGACTCATCGAGCACTTGATATCGACTCCAACCGGTCCTGGGTAAATATGCGAATCCGAGGTCATTACACAGCCGACGGGTGCACCGTAGCCCGGATGAGCGTCGGGATTTAGCACCAACTCGCCGATGCCTGGGGCGAGTCGTGCATTGACTGCTTGCTGCAAGCAAATCTCATCGAAAGACGCGATAATCGATTCGTTTCCAATGACAGTGATTGGAGATTGATTCTCGCAAACCTCTAACGTGGATAAGCTGGCCGATTGCGGCTCGAGAAGCGACTTTTAGCCAGATGTCATTGAAGTGTCGTGCTGCATTTTTGTTTTGCTGTGGATGAGAGGCCAAAAAGACACTGGCCGAGAATAGGGTGCGGACAGTCAAGCTTGGGCAAAGGTTCGGGCAGCGACGCAACCTGCCGGAATTTCTCCAGTTTTCCTGATGTCACCGAACTTCTTCGGTTGCTTTTCACTCCAAGAGTTGCGGCGCTTCACGGTCAAGCTGCCCACTCGTGGTCGCCGATAAGACAGGTCGGCAGTGCGAAAACGGAGGAAAGGGATCGAGCTTGAAACTGGTGTCTGGGGCTTCGAATGATGGTTGGCAACTGCAGCGCATGTGCAAAACGCGTGGCAAGCTACAAACATGGCTGTGCAACCCGGTGGGTCATCCGCAGAAGTTTCAGGCTCAGATCCTGGTCGATTCTGAACCGGATTCTCTCGAAAGAAGGCGTTTCGAGCGTAAAGCAGCTATTTCATCCATGCTTCCGATCGGTCTCGCTCCTGCACTTTTGCATTCGAATCTTGACGCAGACAACCCGCTGCAGGTCTATCCTCTCAAACCGAGCTTGTCACTGAATTCTTGGCTGGAGCAGCAAAATCAGTGGACTTCTGGTTCAACGATGCTCACGCTGGCCTCCCAATCAATGTACGCTTTGCGGGCGCTACACGAACTTGGTT
>PKCQ01000538.1 GCA_002862265.1 Planctomycetaceae bacterium
ATGGCCGACATGGGCTTCAAGGAAGCTGCCGAGAAAGCGAAGCAAATCTTGGCGACGGAGTACATAGATTCGACTGACGCTCAGCTGCGTGATGCAGCATGGAGCTTCCTCGTGCAAGGCGACCAAGCCTTGGAGAACTACAACCAAGCCTCCAACGCAGCTATTGACTCGAGCGGTAGTGCCACAGACCTGGTAGCCGCCGCACGCATGCTGCACGATGCTTTCCCAAGCACCCAAACGCTTGAGGGCATCGCGCGTTCGCTGGCTAACATGGAATACAGCGGGGCGATCGAAGCAAGTCGCACATTGGCTGAGTTCGTTGGAAGTCAGCTAGTGAAATACCCTGAAAACGCGGCTGGTAAAGCGGCGAAAACCTGGATCAATGATCACCAGACCAGAATGGCCATGCTCGGGCAGCCCATTGAACTGATGAACGTAATAGAATTCGATGGCAAAGAATTTGACTTGGCCGAGTACAAAGGAAAAGTGGTTTTGGTCGACTTCTGGGCTTCCTGGTGTATGCCATGCATCAAAGAGATTCCTCAAATGCGAGAGGCCTACGAGAACTTCCAGAAGGATGGGCTCGAGATCATCGGAATCAACATGGACGATGACCTAGAAGCGGCGAAGAAATTCTTGATGGACCAAAAACTTCCTTGGAAGAACTATCGCTTCTCCGATGCCGCAGGATTTGATTCCGCCTTTGCGAAGAAGCACGGGATTCGCGCGATTCCTTTCATGGCGTTGGTCGACAAAGAAGGCAAAGTTCAGCAGCTCCATGTACGCGGAGAACGACTTATTCCGACCGTGAGAACAGCTCTTGGCATCGCAAACAATTTAGACCCAACAAACTGAGATTTGATTTTCACACCTCAACTTCGACTCGGTTTCAACAAGTAGTGACAACATGACACAACAACCTCGCTGGCCGTCGATTCTCCTCGCGATCCTTGCAGTAAACATCGCTGCAGTGTTCGTGACCTCAGCTTGGCGGTTTGCCTCGGCACAAGAGCCCACAGCCGTCGAGAAAGAACCGGCAGCCGATTCCCGTGAAGAAGAAGAGGAGAACGAGCAAGACGAAGACGCTGACCAAGCCACGCCTGAAGCGCCGCGGGAAGATGAAGCCGAACAGATCCAGCTCAAGACAGCGCTCGAGGCCAAGAAAGATCCGACCAAAGAAATAGCGGAGCGACTGGCGAATCTGAAAATTCCTGAGGGAGACTTGCCAGAATCGCCTGCCGATCCGCAGCTTATGCGATCAATCCTAGCCGAAGCAGGAATCTCGCCCGAGTACTTGCAAGACCCGCCGTCGATTTTGACGAGACCGAAGCCGAAACAGTCGATTCACGATATTACTCGGGGGCTTAAGACCATTCAGCAACTTACCGAATCGGCATTGAGCTTACTTGGCGAAGCCGAGTCAGCGCAGATGGCAGGAGATCCTGCACGAGCCGAACGTTTTCTACAGATGTCATTGCGAATCAAGGAGATGGCCGCGGAGCTCCTTCGAAGCCAATAAGCACGCGGTGAAAGAGAGGGGGACATGGCCTGGAAGTATCTACAATGATGCGGTTGCTCAAAATTGCTTTGCCGATTGGCTTCGGACAGGAAACTTCGACGAAGATTCTCGTCGTGGAAACACGAGTCCGAGGTGGTTGCATCATCGAGTATGCATTCAAGAAGCCATGTGAAGTATTCTTCTCCTGTCAAAGATAGATCTTCCACCGCAACGCAGATCTCGATGTGCTTTACTTGCCACTCGTCCCAGGTTTTGTACATGGTGTCTTGGGAAGACAAATGGCCAGCGCAGCTAGCTACTGGCCTGGTCTCAATGCGTCAACGGATACCGAAAGTCTTGACGACTTCCACTACGGCTTGTCTAACGCCCAGCCTCGGCGCCGGCTTGCTCCGGGCCTGAGACTGGCCAGTAAGGGATTCACTTGGTTGCGTTGTGCAAGTATTACTTCAACGGCAGGTCAAAATCGCCGCTGGTGTCACGCCAAACGCAGTGAATGTGATTGGCAGGATTGCCAGCCGCATCAGGTTGAACATTGATGAATTCAACCAAGAAGCTTGGGCCTTGGATTACGTAGTAATGTCCAACGCCAGGAAGCTTAGGACCAGACCAAGAAAATTTGACTTTCTCGAATCCAGCTTTTTCAATCTGCTCCCAACGTTCCTTAGCAACGAGTGGCTTCATCTTGTTGGTATAAGCCTTCAGCAGGTTGCGAAGCTTCTTAACTTGAGCTTCATCCATGTCTCCTGCCTCCAAACCCGGTAAAGCTTCTGTGGGTGGTTGGGGCTCACCTGCAGCGCGGATCTCGCTCGGCGTATCACCAGGCAGCTCAGCCGCTTTGAATTGCTTTTCGTTAAGGCTCTTCACGAGATTAAAAGCAGTTTGCTCCTCGGCTTTCAGAGCTTGGAAGCCTTTTTCAAATCCGTCGCCAAAGTCATCTTTGAGTGTGGCAGGGTTGGCTGCCATAAACTGAGGTGTGGAATCGATGATCTTCCAGCCTTCGAAAACAAAGTTCAGCGACAGGTGGTGTCCTTCGATGCTCAATGCCCACTTTTCTTTTGCCTTGGGCGTGCCGAAGAACGTGAAGTAGTATTTTTCCGAGTCCCGTTTGCCTTCGCTCTTCGGGCCTTCAAGTTTCAGCAGCACAGATTCCAACTTCATGATCTGCTTGGACTTCTCAAAACCAGCCTTACTCACGCTTGCTTGCAGCAACTTGTAAGCGGCAGCTTTTTGCTCTTCGCTCATATCACGAATGGGAAAGCCTTTGCGAGTTTCCTTGGGGATGAAGTGCCACTGTATGCGCTTTTCAGAGTCGAAATCCAGCATAGCCAATGCCTTTTGCTCATCGCTTAACGCTTTGAGAAACGCCTTCGCAGTTGGCAGCAAACGAACGGCTGGTCCTTTTTTGTTTTCCTTCTCAGCTTGGTCGGCAAGCTGGCTTTTCACGCCCTTTTCACCAGCCGCTTCCTGGCCCATGGAAACAGACGAAGTCAAGTAAGAGACGGCTAGAACAAGAGTCAGTGCAAAACGGTATTTCATCGAG
>PKCQ01000249.1 GCA_002862265.1 Planctomycetaceae bacterium
AGCGAAACGGAGACAAAATCGTGCAGACTCCCCTGAACAATAGCTAAGACGGAGTTCGGAAGAAATATGTGGAAACTATGTGGAACGCTTGGGAGTATGAGTTTGAGTAGGAAAGGCACGCAATGGCATCGTAGCCCACGCCATCGTTTAAAACTGCTGTCGCAAGGTTGATGCTGCGGGCATACTGCCAAATGACGGGGCGGGATTCGATTATAATTGAGGTCTTCCAGAACCACCAAAGAGTCCTGCACTACCCGCCAAATTGCTTGGTCCTTCCCATGGCCTCTCTACGTAACTACTGGCTCAAATCCCTTTTGACCGCGTATTTGCTTGGCATCATACCGTTGCACGCAATCGCAAGAGACAACGGCTCACATTCCACCGCTGCTCTTTGGAACAAGATGAAGGATGTATTATCCGAGAAATGTTTTGCCTGCCATGGTCGGCTAAAGCAAGAAGCAGGTCTAAGACTCGAAACCCGAAATCTCATTCTGAACGGAGGAGAATCGGGCAAGACCGTGGACTTGGAAGCCCCCTTGGCAAGCTTACTTTGGCAGCGAGTTTCAGCCGAAGCAGACTCACGTATGCCGCCTGAAGGCGAAGGGTCAGCATTAACATCCGAAGAACTCGAATTAATCCGAAACTGGCTGCAGGCAGGAGCACCCGCTCCCGACGAACCGACGCCGCCAAGCCCGCTGGAACATTGGGCCTTCCAAACTCTTCAACGCCCAAATGCGAGCAGCATCGACGAACTATTGCATCGCAAACATCTGCAATACGGACTTGAGACGAGTCCGCCAGCCGACCGAACTCTCGCGATTCGAAGAGTTTACCTCGATCTCGTTGGCTTGCCTCCGACAAGTGAGCAGCTTCAGGACGAGCGACCATGGGAAGAAATCGTCGACGAACTCCTCGCCCGTCCGCAGTACGGCGAACGATGGGGCAGGCATTGGATGGATGTCTGGAGATACAGCGACAACTATGGATTAAATGCACAACTGAGATACAGCCAGAAGCACATGTGGCATTGGCGCGACTGGATTGTGCAATCGCTCAACGACGACAAAGGCTACGATCGCATGCTGCTGGAGATGCTGGCTGGCGATGAACTCGAACCGCTGAACGACAAAGTGGTCGCTGGAACCGGTTTTCTGGCTAGAAACTACTACTTGTTCAACCGAACGACTTGGCTAGACGCAACCATTGAGCATACAGGCAAAGCCTTCCTCGGCTTAACGCTAAATTGCGCGAAATGCCACGATCACAAATACGATCCGATTTCACAGCAAGACTACTATAACTTCCGCGCGATTTTCGAACCACATCAAGTGCGTCTGGATCCTGTGGCTGGGCAGCTAGATTTCGAAAAAGACGGTTTGCCGAGAGTTTTCGATGACCATCTCGACGCCGAGACGTTCCTGCACATTCGCGGGGAGGAGAACAACCCAGATCACGATCTCGAGATACAAGCACTTGTGCCGGCATTGTTTTCCTCTTTTCAGCCCGCACCAAAGTCTATCAAACTTCCGCCCGAGGCATACTCACCAGGAATGCGTAACCATGTGCAACAAGCAATTCTGGCAGCTGCGAAGGAGAACGTTGCCGAAGCCAGAGAAACCGTCAAGACTTCGAAGAGGAAGCTGGCAGCTAGTCTCACAACTCAAGAGGACACTCCCGAAAAGATCGCAGCGCAACCCGCTTTTGAACTGACGGAGGACTTTGATGCGCCTAGCGAAAGCTGGACCTTGGTTGGTGAGGTCTGGAAGTTTGCGGATGGCAAACTGCTACAAACGGAGTCGAGTCGAGATACCCAGGCAGTGCGGCTTAACCGTTCGTTGCCACGCGATTTTGAGTTTGAGGCGGACTACGTCACAACCGGTGGAACCACCTACAAGTCGATTAGCTTTCAGTTTGATACTTCAGAGGATCACAAGCACCGTAACTTTGTTTACACCAGTGCTCATGCTCCTGGCCCTAAAGTTCAATTTGCCTTCGATCGTAATGGGAATTCATCTTATCCTGCGGACGGTCGCTCGCCACAAAAGATTGAGGTTGGTAAGCCAATCAAACTCCGCTTTGCCATACGCGATCGCTTGGCAAACGTCTGGCTCAATGGCAAATTCCTGTTGGCTTACAAGTATCCGAGTCGCGAAAACGGCAACTTTGAAATTGCAACTTTTGATGCAACCGTCGCACTCGACCGAATTCAGCTTCGTGCCTTACCGAAAAACTTCGAACTACAGCTGCCGACTGCTGGATCCAGCCCCGCAGCCTCTTCCCCTGAAATTCAGTTAGAAATCGCAAGGAAACACTTTGATGCCTGCGCAGCCGAACTGCGAGCACTTCAGGCAGTGGTGGCAGCCGACAACGAAAAGAAGAAGTCCGCGTTATCAGAAGAGCGTTTTGAGCAACTTGCTCGCAATGCCGTAAAGCTGCAGTTCGAAGCCAAACGGTTGCGAGCAGAGCATGATGTCCTTGCATTTCGTGCGAAGGACGCGAACAAGAGTCAGGCCGCGAGTAAATTGCTGGAGCAATTAAGAAAGCAAGCCCCCAATGCTATTCGCGATTTGGACTACCAAACTGTCCGCGCCTCACGCAAAGCACTTGAGACGCCTGCACACAAAGAAACGGATTATCCGAACACATATTCCGCAACAAGCACCGGTCGGCGACTCTCATTGGCACGTTGGCTTGTAGATGAGCGGAATCCGCTCACCGCACGCATTGCAGTGAATCATATTTGGATGCGGCATTTTGGAACGCCGCTCGTCGAATCAGTCTCCGATTTCGGCTTACGTTCCTCTACCCCAGTGCATCAGGATATTCTAGACTTTTTGGCCTGCGAATTGATCGATTCGGGCTGGAGTATGAAGCATCTCCATCGGGTCATCGTTACATCGAAGGCCTACCAGCGATCTAGCCTTCCCGGCAGCGAGGAAAATCTCAAGATCGACCGCAACAATGATTATCTTTGGCGAATGAATTCTCGCCGAATGGAATCTCAAGTACTCCGTGATAGCTTGTTGAGTTTGGGCGGCGAGCTCGATTTG
>PKCQ01000338.1 GCA_002862265.1 Planctomycetaceae bacterium
TGGCAGATCGGTTTACGAAAGTGAGGAAGCTGAAGCACCGGAGACTGCTCCTTCCTACACCATCCATGCTGCCTCGGTGTACACACCGAATGGTATCGTCGAAAATGCCAGTGTTGGTGTCGCAGACGGAAAGATCTCGGGCATTGGCTCAGAAATATCCAGGCGTCCCGATGCGGTCATCAAAGACTATTCGGATGCGGTGATTGTTCCGGGGATGTTCGACTGCGGAGTTTCCGTAGGTACCGGAGGCACTGCTCCATCCGTGACCTTGGGCGCCAAGATCGAGACCTATCTTGCCCGCGACGACCGTCAAGTTGCTCTCGCGCGCCAAGGTGGTGTTACAACTGCGTTGCTGAGTTCCAGTCGAGTGCCAGGTCCGGTCATGGCATTCAAGTTGACTGATCAGCCGCGAGTTCTGAAAGATCCGGTTGCTGTGCGATTTACGATCCGCGGTAATCTTACTGCGGCAGAAGAGTCATTCCGCAAGATGCTCACTAGCGGCAAGGCGTATGCCGATGCTTGGACGGCTTATGACGCAAAGTACGCCGAGTATCAGAAGGAACTGAAAGTCTACGAGGAAGCGAAGAAGAAATACGACGCTGCCAAGAAGGCTGAGGAAGCCAAAAAGAAAGCGGAAGAGGCTAAGAAGGCTGCAACAAGCAAGGCAGGCACGCCTACTCCTGAAAAGAAGGAATCTGGCGATAAACCAGCTCCGCAGCCTGTCCCAACTCCTTCGCCCAAGCCTGAGGTGAAGAAGGAGGCCACGCCAGAAAAGAAGGACGTCGGGACCGGAAAGAAAGAGCCCGCCAAGGACGAACAGGCGAAGGAAGGCGAAGTTGCAAAAGCCACGCCTGAGTTGAATGAGCCCAAGAAACCGACCGCTCCGAAGAAGCCACGCGCTAGCTCCACGATGGAACCTTATCGCGCACTGTTCAGAGGCACACTGGTTGCCATGGTTGAAATCAGCGACAGCAAGGCGGCGGACCTCGTTGTGAAGCTGTTCCGCAAAGAATTTAGAATCAAAACAGCTGTAGTCGCTAGCTCAGTGGCTGCAGAGAAGAGCAGAATGCTTCGCGACAATGATGTGTTTGTCGTTGTTGGACCAGGCTTGGTCGGCACGAGCGAAGGCAAGCTGGTTAATTATCCCGCAGAGCTTGCAGTGGCAGGCGTGCCCTTTGGGTTTCAATCCCGAGCAAACACTGGTGTTCAAGAATTGCCCAACGCGATTTCCTTCGCTGTCTTCCAAGGACTTGGACGAGGAGACGCATTGCAGGCGCTGACGACTTCGCCCATCGAGTTCTTTGGGCTGGAGAAGATCGGTAGCTTGGCCGAAGGCAACGATGCTGACTTGGTCATTCTTAGCGGATCACCTCTCGAGCTCAGTACAGAAGTGCTGGCGGTGATGATTGATGGCAAGTGGGTTTACGAGAAGGAGCAATGAGATGCATAGAGCCTTTGACGATCCCCGTCACACCATAAAAACAATTGTTATGCGTTTTCTTCAAACCACATTTTCGATTGCTTTGCTCGCTACCGTTCCCTGCGTGGCCGTGGCAGATGAAAAGCCTAAGTACGCGATTCACGTCGCCAAGGTGATTACCTCTGCTGGTGATCCAATCATCAATGGCACGATTCTCGTCTCTGGTGGCAAGATCGAGGCGGTTGGCAAAACCAAAGATATCAAAGTGCCTGAGGGCTACAAAGAGATTACGCACAAGAATTGCTTTGCGATGCCCGGGCTGATTGAGGCTCACTCGCACGTCGGCGGTTCCGGTGACTTGAACGAAATGGTGTATCAGACCAATCCAGAACTTCGGAACTGGGACCAAATCATTCCTCATAATGACGACCTCAAGCGAGCGATCGCAGGAGGAGTGACCACTATTTGCTACATACCTGGTAGTGGAACCAACATGGGGGGCTGGGGCACCTTGATGAAGACTGGTCCTGGCAAGGCGAAGGATGTCATTATACGAGCACCTGGCGTTCTCAAGATCGCTCAGTCGGGCAACCCGGAACGTCGCGGTGGCGAAGTCGGTTCTGGCCGGATGGGAATGAACTACGTAATTCGCCAGCAACTAGAAGAAGGCCGCTTGTACGTTCGCCAGTGGGATGACTTCAAAGCAGGACGGATAGAAACCAAGCCAAAGGTCAACTTGCGACTCGAGTACTTCAAGCCGCTCTTCCGCCAGGAAATCCCAGTCGTCGTTCATACGCAGGCGTACCAAGTCGTGCAGTCGACTTTGCGGATCCTGCACGATGAGATGAATCTTAAGGTCGTTATCGATCACGGGACTTTCGATAGCTACAAAATCAGTGACGAGATCATCAAGCGAAACATTCCTGTTATGGCTGGGCCACGCGGTTTTCGCTATGAGCCCGAAGATGGACAGATCAAAGGAATCGTGGCTGAGTATGCAGATCGCGGTATTACTTGGCTCGGTGTGAATACGGATGCACCGGTGATTCCTCAGGAAGAATTGGCTTTCCAAGCAACCATGGCTGTGCGATACGGCTGGAATGAAGAAGACGCAGTGGACGGACTGACTATCGAAGTTGCCAAGGCGCTGATGATTGATGATCGCGTAGGATCATTGGAACCCGGCAAGGATGCAGACATCCTTATTACAACAGGTTCCATTGTGGATCCACGGAATCACGTCAAGCAAGTATTCATTGACGGTGCGAGTGTTTACGACACTTCCAAAGACCGTCGCCGATTTTAAAGGCCGGAAGGAACAGGTATTAGCAAAGCAGAATCCATGGCCGAATCCAAACTCAATAATCACAATGGCGAGCGAAAGAGCTGGCTAGCATACATGCAACCGCTCTTCCAGGACCACTGTATGCAGCCACTTTTGGCGATTCTTGCTGCAGTCCAGCCATGTCAAGATTTGTGAGTGATGATCTGCACGTCGCTGACTAAGGCTGTGCCGATGTTCGGCGCCGCCGCGGTAATGACTGCAGCCTTGAAGTTCTCGTCGCTGGGCATGCCCTGAACAAGAGATGCAACGATGTCGCTGACTACCTTCTTGAAGTCATCCGATTG
>PKCQ01000207.1 GCA_002862265.1 Planctomycetaceae bacterium
GAGCCAACCTGCGGTTGCGAAATCGCTGAGCCTTCTTGCGGTTGCGAAGTTGCTGAGCCTTCTTGCGGTTGCGAAGTTGCTGAGCCTACTTGCGGAGTCGAAGTAGCTGCATGTGACCCTTGCGGTTGCAGCGCTCCTCGCGTTGGCCTGCTAGCTCGCCTTAAGGCTAAGTTTAGCTCCATGTGCAACAAGGGTTGCGACACGGGATGCGAGCCAACCTGCGGTTGCGAAATCGTTGAGCCAAGCTGCGGTTGCGAAGTAGCTCCTAGCTGCGGTTGCGAATAAGCTCCTTGTTTGGGCTTCGGTCCAAAAAAAGAAATCTGCTTGCGGCGACAGTTTTGTCGCCGTTTTTTTATGCGCTTACAGCACGCGGAACCGTCCTTGCTCTTTGGCCAGAGCTCCTCGCATCGCATGCTTGATTTCCGCCTGCACAGCCAAGACAATAAGAGAAGAGTTCCCCCACCCTACTCCCCAGCTCAGGATTTTGCTCGAGAGACGTAGCAAAACATCTAGTCATGCACGAACGAATCCGCAGCTTCTCGATGTGCCAGGTCGCTCCATTTTTGTTGTTTGCCTTGTTTGGTTCGGGAGCTGTCGCTCAATCGACGAAACTAAAGAACGATTCGACTGCATGGACCAGCATGTTCAATGGGAAGAACCTGAACGGCTGGACTGCAATGCCCGCCAACACGGCATCGGATTGGAGCGTCGAAGACGGCGCGATTATCGGCCGCGGAAGCAAGCACCGCAGCTATATTACCTGGAAGGACCAAGACCTCGCGAACTTTGAGATCCACTTGCGCTATCGCTTTCCTAGGAAAGGCAATAGTGGTGTTAGCATCCGAGCTGTGGTGGACGAAACAAAGAAACGTGATTTCAAGTGTTACCATGCCGACATTGGTCACGTTGGCATTGGTAAAAACGTTCTTGGTGCCTGGGATTTCCACACCCCGGGAAGAACTGAACATCGCTGCTTTCGGGGAGATAGCTTAGTCATTGCACGCGACGACAAGCCAACGATCACGCAAATCAAAAATGCGTTGCAACCAGAAGAGATTCATCAAGGCGACTGGAACCGGGTGCGTATCGTTGCTCGCGACAACCACTTTGAGCTGTATCTCAATGGCAAGCTTTCATCGGAGTTTACGGAATATCTTTCTGAAGCGAGAAGGCTGAAGTCTGGCATGATCCAATTGCAACTGCACGATCCAGGTATGGAAGTGCAATTCAAAGACCTTAGTATTCGCCTCCTCGATTGAAAACAAAAATGAGTGAAAGGAGCTCTGAGCCCAAGCTGGTAGAAGCGTCGAACATGCAAAGTTGGAATGGGGGAGTCTTTCCACTCGCCTATACCGGCGGATCACGAGATTCTAGTGGCTTGCCTACCGCGCTCGTCACCTGGCTAGTGCATAACAAGGAGATGCTCAAGCAGCAAGCAACCGAGCACGGCGCGATTCTTTTTCGCGATTTCGGACTCGCAGGTCCCGAGGATTTTGATCGTTTGATCGCGGCCCTTGCAATCGCGAACTTTCCGTACCGCGAGTCACTCAGCAACGCAGTGAGAAAGAACTTCACGGATCGCGTTTTCTCAGCCAATGAAGCCCCGTCCTCGGTCAAGATTTATTTGCATCACGAGATGGCGCAGACGCCTGTTTTCCCTTCGGTGATCCTTTTTTATTGCGATCAAGCCGCCGAGCAAGGTGGCGCAACCCCGATCTGCCGCTCCGATGTACTCTACGAATCAGTTCTTAAGTCGCATCCGAAGTTTATCCAAGAGCTAGAATCCAAGGGTCTGAAGTATTCGAACGTGATGCCTGGCGTTGACGATCCAGAATCGGGAATGGGGCGAAGTTGGCAAAGCACACTTGGAGTGCAATCGAAGAACGCAGCCGAAACGCGACTGGCTCGGCTGAACTACAGTTGGGACTGGCTGGCGGGCGATAGCCTGCGCGCAACGACACCGGTTCTGCCAGCTGTGCGAACTCTGGTCGACGGTCGCAAGACGCTGTTCAATCAACTCATCGCCGCCTATGCGGGTTGGAGTGATGATCGAAATGATCCATCCAGTGCAATCCGCCTGGGTGACAATACCAAGCTGTCTGCAGATCCAGTCAGGACGTTGATCGACAAAGCCTACGAAATCACCTACGACCTGGTCTGGCAAACAGGTGACGCTGTGCTAATTGACAATACCCTAGTGATGCATGGTCGACGCCCCTTCGAGGGCGAGCGGCGTGTTCTCGCATCATTGGGCGGTAAGCAAACACATGCCTTTGCGTAGACGACCGAACCGAGCGATAGAAGGCCCACAGAATGACGGATAGTCACCAGTCAGCCGCCCCAACGGATTCCCAAGCACCTTGGTATAGCGGCATATCGAAATATCAATGGCTGGTGCTGATCATTGCGTCGGCTGGATGGATTTTCGACGTCTACGAAAGTCAGATCTTCAACTTAACGCGTGGCGATCTTCTAAAAGATATCCTCGATGGCGACGAAGCGAGTGCGAAGGCCTGGGGCGAATGGATGCTCGCCATTTTTCTTGCAGGCGGTACGGTCGGAGGATTGCTCTTTGGATCATTGGCCGATCGTTACGGTCGCGGTCCAATCATGATTGTCACGATACTTTTCTACTCGTTATTCTCCGGGCTGACGTACTTTGTCGGAGATATCTACCAATTGATCGGCCTGCGATTCCTTGTGTCAGTTGGAATAGGCGGTGAATGGGCTGTCGCAGCCGCTTTGGTTGCCGAAGTTTTCCCATCCAAGGCGCGTTCCCAAGCTGCAGCTATTTTTCACGGCTCAAGCGTAGTCGGCACGTGGCTCGCTACCCTCGCAGCCTATTGCGTCGGCGAAAACTGGCGATGGGCTTTCGTACTCGGTGTCGTGCCGGCTCTGCTCGTGCTTTGGGTGCGCGCCAGCATCCGAGAGCCAGAGCAGTGGCAGAAAAGCCGCGAGGAAAAGCCGGCTAACATGGGCAGCTTCAAAGAATTACTCTTCGATTCACGCTGGAATGGAAAAGCAATTTTAGGCATGCTGCTGGCTGCG
>PKCQ01000152.1 GCA_002862265.1 Planctomycetaceae bacterium
TTCTGTCTCAAATTGCCTCAGAAGTAGGCGTTTATCTGGGATGATAACCTACCAAGATCAGTTCCTTAAAAAGGGACTGAAATGTTTGAATTGAAACGATTTCGGGGAGAATCCAAGTTCATTACACTCCGCAGAGGGAGTTTTTGAGGTTCTCTAGCCCTCCAAACCTACCAATCCGGGGGGACCAGACAGTTCTTCCCGTGATGCAAACTCCGCCTTCGCTCTCTCGTTTTCGAGATAATGGGAGAGTATGAGGTGAGCCGCTAGACCATCAACACGTTTCTTTTTTTGCTTGGCGGACATTGGTGCTTCTTGGAGAAGTCGACGAGCTTCACGCGTTGTAAACCTTTCGTCATATAAGACGTAAGGCCGCTGAGTCGCTTCCTGCAACCACTGGCAGAACTCGCGAGCTTCCTTAGATTTTTGACTCTCTTTTCCATCGCAGTGGATTGGAAGGCCGACGACCCAGCCGACCAGGTTTTCATCCTCGGCAAGCATGCAGAAGTACTCATTGTCGAGTTTTTCTTTGCGACGCGTGTAGGTTTCGTAGGGCGTGACCCAGTGCTGGGAAGGATCGCAAGTTGCGATCCCGATGCGAACCGTTCCAAAGTCGACTCCAGCCAACCTCCCTTTTGGTGGCAAGCATCCACCGGGCTCTGGCATCGGCCGAATATCGTCTTTGTTTTCGCTCATAAAGAAGGCCATTCATAGAGAAGGAGTCTACACAGTGTCAACGTTTCCGAAGTGCGTGCAAGCGAAAATCGAATTATGCCGAGAGTAAATTCCTTGCGCTATATTTATGCCTCAACAATATCTAAGTTCCGTTAGGCAGTGATCTTTGCCGCGACGCTCCTCTCTTCTCCTCTAGAGCTTCTATGTCCGAGTCTCTTCGGCCTTTTGAGCCGGTCACTATCGATTCCCCCGCGTGGACCGGATCACCAAGAGCCACATTGACGGTACTTGGCTGGACGATCGGCATGGCCTGCCTCATCTTTGCCCTGAAGCTTGCCAGAATTCCAGTACTCATCTTCGTACTTGACGTTTCGATGAATCTGGCGAGAGGGATACAATGGATCCGTTCGATGCTTTACAGTCTAGCTGGCCCGATCTCCATTTCCATCGTCGCTGCCATCATGGCATTTTTCGCGGCTTCCTCGGGAGCCGCAATTGGCCTGGTTCTCGGAGTCCTCGCCTTTGTGCGAAAACGGAAGCGGTGGAACAGAAGGTAGAAACGCAGTGAGCGAACCTAGCAGCCCCGCCAAAGAGCAAGCAGTAACACCGGATCGCCAACTAACCAAACCGCTCAGGTGGCTCAGCTTGCCTGGCCTGCTGCTCCTGACTGGTATCGCCGCCATCCAACTCTCCAATCGGTTCGCTTGGCTTGAGTACGATAGCGAGGCGGCTTGTTTCTTCGCCCCACTCATGATCTTCCTAACGCTAAGCGGCTTTATGGCTTGGACTCGAATCGGGATCTTCGGCTCGTTTATGATTAATGCGCTGGCAACCAGTGCAAGTTACCTCATCTTTCGACTGGAAATCCACTTTGGATGGCTAGCAGAGCAACATCCGATCGAAACTGCTCGGCTTGACGTACACAGTTTCATGGGGCTCTGCCTTGCCATGGCGTTTGGTCTTTCGGCTGTTTTTCTAGTATCAATTACTCGCGATACCTTCGGTATCAAACTCGAAGAGGAGAGCTGAGATTCAAACCCAGAACCGACGAGCGGCAATGCCGCTAAGGCTTTCAACGAGACAGACGAGTTGGATACAATGTCGGCGAATATCCGCGTTTCTTGCACTGTATCCTAGGACGAACCAACAATGGTATTCCAAATAAGAGTCGTTGGTATCTCCTTCGAACACATGCATATGGGGGACAATCTGCGCATGGCTGCAGAGCACCCTGAATGCGAAGTGGTTGGGATCTGCGATGCCAAGCGAGAACGCATGCTAGCAGCGCAAGCTGACTTACGACTTGCCGACGAGAGGCTTTTCGAGGATTGGAAAACTTGTCTCGAGACGTGCTCTCCGGACCTCGTTGTTCTTTGCCCAACCACGGGAGATCACGGAATTTGGGTCCAACGGTTGTCGCCCTACAAAGTACCCATCCTATTGGAAAAACCCATGGCAGCTTCACTGGCAGATGCAGATACCATGATCGCTGCATGCCAAGAGCATGGTACGCCACTCGCCATTAACTGGCCGCTAGTCTGGGTGCCGAGTCATCGGACAGCCAAGCGACTAGTTGACGAAGGACGCATCGGGGCGCTGCGAGAAGTGCATTACTATGACGGCAATCGCGGCCCGTTATGGCACACTGCGGGCAAACAGGAAATCACCGCCGAACAAGTGCAAAAAGAGAAACCAGAGAGTTGGTTTTACAAGCAAGAAGCAGGTGGCGGTTCTCTACTCGACTACCTTGGCTATGGCGTGACGCTGGGCACTTGGTTTATGGGCGGCGAGTCACCGATCGAAGTGACTGCCGTTTGGGATGAACCGGATGGTCTAGAGGTCGATGAACATTCGATCACGATCGCAAGATATCGGCACGGTATCAGTAAATTCGAAACGCGTTGGGGAACTTTCACAGATCCGTGGACGCACCAACCCCAACCAAAATGCGGTTTCGTACTGGTTGGCACCGAAGGTACGATCAGCTCTTACGACTACGAATCAACGATACGCGTACAAGACCGTTCCAGTCCCGCTGGTGAAGACTACCCAGTTGATGAACTTGATTCACCGCAGCAGAATCCGATCCAGTACTTCGTGGATTGTTTGCAACACGAGAAACCGATTGACGGGCCACTTTCACCACAGTTGAGCCGCATCGGCCAGCAGATTGTTGATACGGCTTTCCAATCAGCCAAGCAAAAGCGAACACTGCCGCTGTTACAATAGAACTGTGCTTTCCCTACCGAGCAAAAGATCTATTGCACTGATTCATGCGCGCATCACCCCCTCTCGCTTCTCTATTGTGCAGTCTCATTCCGTTTTCGATCGCGTCTGCACAAAGCGACACGAAAGAGCAGAATATTCCACCGGTTT
>PKCQ01000355.1 GCA_002862265.1 Planctomycetaceae bacterium
TGCGAAAGCACTTTTTGCGAACCTGCAGATTGAATGTGACTAGCTCAGGACATTGTGAAGGACATTGGCACGTTTCACTCCCGTGAGGCGAATGTCCAAACCTTGAAATGGCACGGACAGTCGCTGGTGGTCGAGCCCAAGCTGGTGCAATAAGGTCGCATGGATGTCTCGAACGTGCGTTGGATTCTCGACCGGCCCAAAGCCCAGCTCATCAGTCTGTCCGTAGACGCATCCTGGCTGGAAGCCGCCTCCGGCAAACCACATCGTAAAGGCATCGATGTGATGATTGCGCCCGGTGGTCTGCCTGACTTCTCCCATCGGGGTACGACCAAACTCACCTCCCCAAACCACAATGGTGTCGTTGAGTAATCCTCGTCGTTTGAGGTCCATCACGAGAGCAGCGCAAGGTTGATCGATTTGACCGCAGATCTCCGGCAAGTGTTTTTCCAAATTCTCACTTGGCCCGCCATGATGGTCCCAATTCGTGTGATACAACTGAATGAAACGGACTCCGCGTTCGACCAATCTTCTTGCCAGCAGGCAATTTCGTGCAAAGCTCGATTCCCCTGCGTCACGAATACCGTAAAGATCAAGCGTCTCCTGTGATTCCTGGGCCGTATCCATCAGCTCCGGAGCACTGGTCTGCATACGAAACGCCATCTCGTAAGCATTGATTCGAGTTGCGATCTCCGCATCGCCCGTTGCATCTAGACGCATCTGATTTAGCTTTGCTACCGCATGGACAACTTGTTTTTGCCTCGCTGAGTCAACACCCTTAGGTGAAGAAAGATTGAGAATCGGTTCACCTTGATTGCGAAGTGCAACGCCCTGGTAGCTTGTCGGTAACATTCCGCTCCCCCAGAGCACTCCGCCGCCCCGCGGTCCTCTAGGGCCACTCTGCAAAACGACAAAACCGGGCAAGTTATCGCACTCGCTACCGAGCCCGTAAGTCACCCAGGCTCCCATGCTTGGCCGCCCGAACTGCCCTGTGCCAGCATTCATGAATAGCTTCGCGGGAGCATGATTAAAGAGTTCCGTCTGACAAGTCTTTAGCAAGGTCAACTCATCGACGATCTTCCCGGTCTCAGGCAATAAATCGCTGACCCACGTCCCATTCTCGCCATGCTGTTCGAATTTTCTCTTCGGTCCCAACAGATCCGTCCGGTGACTGCTGTTCATGAAGGCAAATCGCTTTCCTTCGATGTAACTTTGCGGAATTGGCTTTCCATTCAGCTCGACGAGTTTCGGCTTGTGATCCCACATCTCAAGCTGCGATGGACCACCAGCCATGAACAAGTAGATTATGTTATTCGCTTTGGCGGGAAAATGCGGCAACTTTGGTGATAGTGGGTTTGCCGAATCATCTGCAATTGCCGCGCGATTCCCAATCAGGTCTCCCAGCGCCATTGCTCCAACGCCTAATCCGCAACGCGAAAAGAAGTGGCGTCGTGTGGACTCACGCAGTAGCTGCTGGCTTGGGGAAAGAATGGGTTGCGTCATGTCAGGTACTCTGTTGTTCGCGTCGCCTTCAGCGCTGCGGTCGAATCCTCTTTGTCTCGTGGTATGGAGCCAGCCACAAGGTCTGGTCTTCGAATAGCGGCCGTCAGTTTCGTGTTACGGTTTCATCCAAGTTCAAAAGCACACGCGCGGCACTACTTGTGTCCAAGCTATCGAGCACTTCCAGCTCTTGCTGCTCTGGAACTCGGCCAGTACACATCCTAAAAGCCTTGGCAACCCCTTCGGCTTCAATGCGTTTTTCAAGCGCTGCAGCGAATTCTGAGAACGCTTGATCATTTAGCAGCGTCAACGCCTGGAGCGGCGTATTGCTGCGGGTCCTACGCGTACAAGTACTGAACCCGTCCGGTGCATCGAAGACATTTAGCGATGGTGGCGGCGTGGCTCGATACACAAAAGTGTAAATCGCTCGGCGATAGCGGTCATCCCCTTGACTGGCCTTCCAAGCTCGATTTACTTGCCCACGATTCATGACACCCGGCGGGATTGGAGGGTAAACAGGAGGTCCGCCAATCTTCGGAGCTAGCAAACCGCTCACGTAAAGACTCAAATCGCGAATTAGCTCCGCTTCAAGCCGCAGCCGAGTTTGGCGACCAAGTAACAAGTTGTTCGGGTCTTTGTTGTGAAGGTCCGCTCGCTCATTGGAACTCTGCTGATAAGTGTCCGAAGTTACGATAAGACGGTGAAGCTCCTTTAGACGCCAGCCTCCTTTTTGGAAATTCACCGCGAGCCAATCCAACAGTTCTGGATGTGTCGCCTGAGTGCCCAGCGTCCCAAAGTCGTTCTCCGTCTCTACCAAGCCACGACCAAAGTAAATTTGCCAAACGCGATTCACGATAACGCGTGAAGTCAGAGGGTTATCAGGATGGACAATCCAATTCGCAAGATCCAGACGGTCAGGTGCATCGCCACGTGCGATCATTGGGTGCAGCACGCTCGGAGTGGCTGGCGAGACTTCAACGTTGGGACGAGTAAAATCGCCTTTGATCAACAAATGGCTCGTTCGCGGCGTTTTCCGCTCGGCCAGAACCATCGTTGTCACACCGATCGTCGCTGCCTTGGCAGCGTCGCGTGCATTAGTCAACTCTCGAAATTCAGGCGCACTCTTACCAAGCTCTTGGGCGAATAGTTTTTCTAAGTCGCCAGAGGACCACTTTTCAGCTTCCTTCTCGAGCAACTTCTTCAAATCACCAGGTAATTTCTCGCGTTTCGAATCGTCGAGCTCCGCTAGCCAGGCTTGCAGATCCGAATGCTTAGTTTGTAACCAATCTGACAACTCACTCTGAGTCTTCTTTGCAAGTTCTCTTCGTGCAGGCAAACTTGCCAAGTCAGCGTGAACTTCCAAGTTTAGTTCGTCTTGATTGTTGAAGAACGCGAACAGCTGGTAGTACTCAACTTGTGAGATAGGATCAAACTTGTGGTCGTGACACTGCGCACAACCGATCGTCAGCCCCATCCAGACCGTGCCTGTCGTCGCAACCCGATCGAAAATGCTGTCGATCCGGAACTGTTCCCGATCGATGCCGCCTTC
>PKCQ01000572.1 GCA_002862265.1 Planctomycetaceae bacterium
CGCCCAAGCCGCTGCCAGGTTGGCGTGAAACAGAAAGGACTGAACAAGGTCGGGGGCGAAATTGGAAAGCTCACGTTTGAGCTTCCTTACTCCGGAAGGAAAATGCCAAGAACGACCTACGTTGCAGTCCTGAATTGGAATTCTCTGTTGCTCCAAAAACTGGACGAGCTGCCTTTTCTCGGGCGGAGTTTCAGGAAAAAGCTGCCAGACGCAGACTTCGTGCCCGTTACGATGAAGATGGCATGCCAAATGAACGAAGCACTTTTCTGCTCCGCCTGGATGCAACTCAGTAATGACTTGGGCGATCTTCATCTGGACTCTGAACGCTTCGCAATTGCTTTCTTGAGTTTTCGAAACCCTGCCATGGCACGAAGGCATGATTTCCATGATGCATCATCCGCGATAACATTACTAGACGTTGGCATGAAAGCCTACGGTAATCCAGATGTTAGGTGACCGGCAGAAAAGCCTCTACCAATGAGAGTTTTGAGCACGGGAACCCTGCTTGAAAACGAACTTGGGCTGGCAGCTTCTGACTCGCCTTCCGCCATAAACAAATTGAACAGACACCGAGTGCGTCCAGGATGACAGATACAAAGACGGATTACGACGATGTGGCTGCGTATGATTTTCAGTTGCCACGAGAGTTGATCGCACAGCATCCCGTGGAGCATCGTATTGATGCGCGGCTCATGCTTATCGATCGTGCCAGCGGCGAAATTGCACACCACTACGTTCGTGATTTGCCCGAAATCCTGCAGCCCGGTGATGGCTTGATACTGAATGATTCCAAAGTCATTCCGGCTCGACTGACGGGGATTCGAACTTCCACTGGTGGCAAATGGGAAGGACTCTATCTTCGAAGCGATCAGTCGGGCGTCTGGGAAATCCTGAGCAAGACACGCGGACGACTGACCGTGGGGGAGACGATTTCACTGCGTGATCGCGAAGGGCGGCCAGTACCAGCGCTGACGGTCGTCGCGCACTTGCAAGATGGGCACTTGGCCGTTCGACCTATTGAAGAGGCTGGAGAGGACATTCTTGAAAGCTTTGGTCGTATCCCCTTGCCGCCCTACATTCGTGACGGGCAGATGGTGGATAGTGACATCGAGGATTACCAGACGGTTTACGCTAGAAATCCTGGCTCTGTAGCGGCACCCACGGCGGGCTTGCATTTCACTCAAGACCTGTTGAAACACTTGCAGAGTAAAGGGGTGCTGACGATTGGCGTTACCCTGCATGTAGGTCTAGGAACCTTTCGCCCCGTGTCTAAGGGCAAACTGTCAGAACATAAGATGCACAATGAGTATGCGGAGCTCAGTCCGGTGGCTGCTGATAAGCTGAGCGAATGCAGAAAACAAAACGGTCGCATCATCGCTGTGGGTACGACCTCGACACGGGTGGTTGAATCGGCAGCCCTGCAAACTGGAGCCGCACTACAGGCTTGGGAGGGAAACACGGATCTCTTTATTCGCCCTCCCTACCAGTTCCAAGCCATCGACGCGCTGATGACCAATTTTCATTTGCCCAAGAGCACGTTGATTGCTTTGGTGAGCGCCCTCGCTGGACGGGATCTGACGATGCGTGCCTATGCTGAAGCGGTAGAACAACGCTACCGGTTTTACAGTTATGGCGATTGCATGCTGATCGTGTAGCCACCGGATCTAGGGCGGAAGGCGACTCGGAAATTTCTAGTTCACGTTCGTTTTCAATTAGTATTCCTTTGCGCGAATGCACTTTCCTTTTGTAACAGCTCTTCCGCATGTCTCCTGAGGTTCGCAGTCCCTACGAAAGTGCGGAGCCCGTTGTCAGTCGAGGATCAGCAAGTTATGCTTCGCTCTGTGTCACTCGCGAAACGCCCGATGCCTCATGGTGATACAGCTCACGCATGCAACAGACCGCCAACGCGAGTCATTCCCGATAGTACCACTGGAGAAATACCTTGGCCGAAGAACATGTGTTGGTAATTCCTGAATTGCGTTTGACCGAGTTGGGACGCTTTAGTGGCTTCAAGCAATTTTCTCAATCGGATTTCGATGCGTTGCTGAACCCCAAGTTCATGGAATTTCGACCTCGCAGTACCGTTGAGGAAGACACGACGGTGAAACAGCTAATTCCCTATGTGCTTTTGGAGGCAGAGGTGGATGGCAAGCTGAGTGTTTTCCAATACACACGCGGCAAAGGGCAAGGCGAGAAACGCTTGCATGCATTACGCAGCATTGGAATCGGTGGGCACATCTCACAGGATGATGCTGGCTCGGATGATCTATATCGGAGCGGCATGATGCGCGAACTTGAAGAAGAAGTTTGCATCGACGCGAGTTATACCGAGGAACTGTCTGGTTTTATTTACGACGACACGACTCCGGTCGGGCGAGTGCACCTAGGCGTAGTACATCGGTTGCGATTGGAGTCTCCAGCTGCGAAGGCTCGCGAGACTGAAATTGCGATGAGTGATTTTGCTGCGGTAGAAGACTTGAAGAGTGAATTGGATTGTTTCGAAACTTGGTCGCAACTCTGCTTGACGAATTTGTACTAGGCAAAACCTATCTAAATAAGCTGCTCGTCTGTCGTTGTATTGATGGATGAATGCGGCGTGAATTTCGGAAACGAACCTGTTTCTTCCGTTAGCGGGCAACACGGTCAATTGGGATATTGGACCGAGTTTGGCCGGAGTTCTTGCAATTGATCTATCTCGATAATCATGCGACCACGCCCATCGATCCAGCAGTGTTGGATCTGATGATGCTTTTCCAGCAAGAGCACTTTGCAAATTCGGCTAGTGTGACGCATGCGGCCGGACGTGAAGTCGCTGAACTTGTCGAATCGGCAATGCAGCAAATCGCAACGGGAGTTGGGGCTCGCTCTGACGAAATTGTGATTACGAGTGGAGCCACGGAGAGTAATAATCTTGCGGTCTTCGGCTACTGCTTGCATCCTCGCCAGAAACGTCGCAAAGTGGTCAGCCTTGTCAGCGAACATCGAGCAATTTTGGATCCCTTGAAACGGCTGGAAAAGCAAGGTTTCGAGGTTGTTCTGCTGCCA
>PKCQ01000169.1 GCA_002862265.1 Planctomycetaceae bacterium
TGGAAGCCAAAATGTACCAAAACGTGACCCAGGAAAGATTAATGTCCCATTGTAGGAGTTGAATGCTTACAATGAGCGAAAAAAAGGATTGGCACCGCTGGGGGTTGCCAACGAGGAGCCAACAATTCGCAAATAAGTTTTCTCCCCCCCTGTCACCACCAGAAAAGTCAAATGCTGCAGAACCGAGCCCAGCAAAGACCAAGCCGCGTTCGGTGTCGACACTGTAGCCCCCCCAAGCATTGGCGGCGCCACGATTCTTCCAAGATTCTCCTGCCCAAGTGTCGTTGCCGAACTCACCTGGACGAGGAACGGTGTGAAAACGCCAAACTTGTTTTCCTGTTCGCACGTCGAAAGCGCGAATGTCACCTGGAGCAGCTGGACCGGGGCCTTCGCCACAGGAAAACCCCATGATGACAATATCATCGAGAATCGCTGGAGCTGATGTCGGTCCGTAGCCCATCCGCGAAAAATCGCCGTCGAGATCCTCGCGCAAGTCTTTTACACCGCCGACGCCAAACTTCGCATCGAGCTGGCCAGTCTTCGCGTCGAGCGAGAACAATTGTCCATTCGATGTGCCATGCAAGATGCGCCGCTGACCACCGTTAATTCCATCACTCCAATAGGCCACACCTCGATTGACACCACCAGAGGCAAGCGGCGATTTCGGCGGTCCCTTCGCAAAGGGATCAAAGCTCCAGATCTCTTCGCCAGTCGCCGCGTTCAATGCGAAGACTTTAAGTTTGCCCGAAGTGATGAACATGACGCCATCTACCACTAGCGGCGTGCACTCCATGATCTTGGCTTTGCCTTCTGCGAGTTCGCCTGTTTTGAATTCCCACGCGACGGCCAATCGCTTGATATTGCCTCGATTGATCCCGGTCAGCTCGGAGTATCGCATCCCGCCACGATCGCCACCGACGGCGATCCAGTTTTCGTCCTGAGCATAGCCTGCCTGAATAGGTAAATAAGCACAGCAGATTGACGCGAATAGAATCAGACGCGTTGCCAGAGAACTCATGAAGTCGATCCAAAAGGAAACGTAAAGGCGACCGAAAGAACTGGTCTCCAGTTTATCAGAGACCGCTCACAAACGAAGCGCCTGCGCAGAGCGCGGCGTTGGACGCCCAACTGCGGGCGGCGACCTGCGTGCGATTGCCGAGGCCGTAGAAGGAAGACGGCTCGCCTGCGTCACCGGCTGATTGGTTACCGATTCGATCGTAAGCACGAACGTGAACCAGATAAATCGAGGAACAAACCTCGAACGCAAGGCAATCGGGAAGTCTAGCGAAACCCACTACACAAATGCACTCCGCTTGCTATCTTGCCTCGTCGCCGTCTCGAGCGGCAGTACGTGAGCTAGGTGCATTAGACTGTTTATAAGCCGAGCCGCGTTGATAAATCTTGAGTCGCTCGGCAAACTCCTCGCGTTCTTCCTGATCCTCAGAGAGCTCGATTGCCTCCGACTGCAACCTGGAAGCGTCACGTGTCTTGCCCGTTGCTGCTGTCGCGGCAGCAAGCGTGTCAACGCTTCGCGCATTGCGACCTGACAATTCGATCGCTCGCTTCGCTGCTGCCAACGCCAACTCCGCATTGCGCACCGACTTTTGAGGACAAGTCGCCATCAACCAAGCAGCGTTTTGATAGGCTCGAGCATTCTTTTTGTCCGCTCCTACAGCCGCCTGATAGGAAGCCGCCGACTCAGTCCAACGACCAAGATACTGATAGGCGTCCGCCAAGTCGGTATGAAACGTCGAGTCGTCCTTTGCAATCTGGGTTGCTTGCAGATAGTCTTTGATCGACTCATCGTAACGTTCCAGCATAAACAGACTGTGTGCTCGGCTATTGTAAAACTGAGGGTCCTTGGCATCCAATTGAATCGCCTGCTCATAATTTTTTACGGCGGATTCATACTGACCGATCTCGAAATACAATTCGCCTCGATTGAAGTGAGAGTTTGCATACTTCGGTTCTAACCCAATGGCTTTGTCCAATTCATTAATTGCCGATTCGTATTGCCCGTGCATGGCCAAGGAGATCGCATAGTTGTGGTGTGTCCGCCAATTTCTTGAATCGTACTCAATCGCTCTCTTGAAGTCCTCTGCGGCAAGACCGTCTAACTTCTCTGCTTCTTCAAGCATGTTTGTTGCAACCAATCGCGCTGCCCGATCGTTTCGAAGCTCGCCGCGTCGATTCAATCCCCATGCGATCAAGCTGCGAGCATAGTCGACATCCGCCCTAGACCTCAGGTTCGATCGTTCGATCTGCTGGCAAGTCCTGATTATGTTGGATACATTCTGTTCCGTTTTTGCAGTCTTGGTAGCTTGGTAGATCTTCAGCATGTATTGAGAGACTGAAGTGGTTGCTGTCTTCTGCGACGTGGTTGAAGCCGTCCGAATCGATGTGGCTGCGCGATTCGAATTCGACTGACGCTGATTGCGACTTTGGAAATTCTGTGCGACGAGAGAATTTTGCGTGGCAAACAAGATTGCCCAAAGAGCCAGAAGCGATTTGTTTCGAGCTTGATACATCAAAGAGTTCCGTTTGCCACTGCAAGCGATTTTTAGGGATACAACACCGCGCGAGGAAGATGTACCATCTCGACTTGCTCCTACGAAAGATGTATTTCCATCTGAACTTGCTAGCAATCGACAATTTCGCCTCGCTCGAACGCCCTCTTGACGATGTAATGAGTCACGCACAGTTTCGCGATTCAGGGCTTCTAGATGCTTATGCAATCAAAACATGCTGAGTGAACGAGGAAAGATGGATGACGAAAGCGTGCAAAGCCACCCTGATAATTGGCCTGCGTTATACTTTCGCAACCATCATGCTGCAGTTCGTAGTGGCAAATTGGATAAACGAGTTGAAACCGCCAGGAGTTCCAATCAGTGACATTCAGGTCCAGTCTGCAGCCGTTGGCTTCTGCATCGCTTCTTTCTTTTTGGCTAGCTTGGGTTTGATCGCTATGGGCATCACCGGCACTCGTGCCGCAAACTACATATCCTTCGCCCATTTCACGCTGGCATTCGTTCTCTTTTTGTTG
>PKCQ01000643.1 GCA_002862265.1 Planctomycetaceae bacterium
TCATCGCTTCAATGGTCAAGGCGGCATCCAAGGCCCGGATCTGACCGCAGCAAGTAAACGATTTAACGACAAGGACATGATTACTGCGATTATTGATCCGAACAAAGAAATAAGTGATCAATACGGTGCAACGCAGTTTTTGACTGAGAATGGCGTAGTGGTTGGCCGAGTGGCGAATTTGAGCGGAGATACGCTCAAGATCGTTACAAATATGCTAGCGCCTGGTGATTTCACAAATGTAGATGTCGAAGATATTATCGAACGCCGCGAGTCTACCGTTTCCATGATGCCTTCCGGTTTGCTCGATACCTTCAAGCCTGAGGAGATCGCACAGATCCTCGCGTATCTGAAGAGCGGTGGCGACGCGCAGCATGCGGTTTACGGAAACTAGACGGTGGTCGATACGATTCCTGCCGGTGGCCGATACAATGCCTGCCGGTGGCTTTAGTCACCGGTGGCCGGGTCTCGCTTCTCAAAACTTCTAACTGCAATTTCAACCGTAGCAGCGTGGATTTCAGCGACATCCTCTACTGCCGCATATCCGCCTCCCATGACAACCGTTGTCGGAGTGCCGAGGTCTTGGAGGCGTCCGATGACGTACTCATCACGTCGCCTCAAGCCGGCCTTCGTGAGTGCAAGACGACCCATGCGGTCTCCTTTGTAAGGATCGGCGCCCGCGATGTAGAAGCAGAAATCGGTGTCGGATAATGGAAGTGCTTGCTCAAAGGCTTCTCCCAAGATGCGCAAGTACTCTGCATCGTCCATGCCATCTGAAAGCCCGATGTCCAAGTCTCCTTCGGTTTTTCGAAATGGGTAGTTGCGGTTGCCATGCATCGAGAATGTAAAAACTGACGCTTGGTGTTGAAAGATAGAAGCGGTACCGTTGCCCTGATGCACATCCAAATCGACAACCAGGATCTTGCTCGCTTGTTCTTTGTGTAGCACGTCACAAGCGGCCACGGCCACATCGTTGAATACGCAAAACCCTTGTCCTTCGTCAGAAAAGGCATGGTGTGTTCCGCCGGAGAGATGCACGGAAATGCCATCCGTGATGGCAGCTTGAGCAGCAGCAATTGTTGCTCCCGTTGAACGCAAGGATCGTTCTCGCATCTTGGGGGACCAAGGAAATCCGATTCGTTTCTGGGCAAGATCTGATAGATTGCCAACGAATACTTGTTCAACATATGCCACTTTGTGGATTCGAGTCAGTTGATCACGAGTCGCCGACGGTGCTGAAACTAGAGCAATGCGCTCGCCGAGTTTATCTCGAACGCGCTCCCTGGCGATCCGATATTTGTCGATGGGAAAGCGATGCCCCGCTGGGAGTGGCAATTCAAAATGATCACAATAAAAAACCTTCATGGCAGTCCTGTTTTGGCGGTACAGCTTCAAAACCTGTATGGTGTTCTGTTCTCAAGTCAGACCGTTCGAAACTCGCACATCGGTACTGCTTCGTAAACTATCGCCGTGCGGCTAGTTCTTGCCGTGTTCTGGATGAGGGCCGTACGTTGAATAACACTATTATCGACGTCAGGAAATGTTCATGACAAGATACTCTTTCATTGCGCTGTTGCAGATTACGACGGGTGCTATTGGCCTAATTGCTGTTGTCGCTGGTTATGTCTACGTTGCTCCCAATCTCCGGGAATCCATTCGGGGACTGGATCGTTTAGCCGCAGAGTCCCAAACCCAGCTGTCAGAGGGCAAAGATCTGTTACATGATTGGCAAGGTGCGATGGACCAGATCGATTCGAGTCTCGAGCGACATCGTTCTACACTCGTTGCAGGGCAAGGTATTGCGGATCAGTTGGCATCTTCGATGCAACGCTGGCAATCGTCTGCCCAAGGCTTTGCGAAAGTCGGGCGTCAGGGGAGTCAAGTTGTCGCGCGGGTATCCAAGCTGCTGCCGCTTGAGATTCCCAGCATTGATATGAAGCAAAGGGAGTTTGCGTTCAAGATTCCAAACTGGGAACTAAAGAAACAAAGTGTCGAAATTCCATATCCAACGGCAAAGCTTGGCTCCAGTAAGAAGAAGCTTGATCTGGGCTTAACGAGAGTAGAGTTGGATATTCCAACTCTGCAAATTGGGAGATCGAAAAAAATGGTCGAAGTGCCTGCGCCAATTCAGGCCAATTTTCGTTCAGAGAGTGTCTCCATCCCCGAGTTCGTGGAGTGGAAGAACAAGAGAGTACTTGAATCGGAAAAGGAACCGCTCGATCAGCTTTCGCTTGAACTTAGGGTGGCCTCAGAGGCTTTGCAGGAAACCGGTGCGTTGTTGGGCGATGTGAGTGATGCTGTGAAGCAGGAATTGAAGCCAAGCCTGCGTTCCGCGATAACGTCATTGGACCGAGCGCGACAAAGTTTGGCTACTGCGAAGGACAAGAAGGTACCCAGACTGAAGACGGCTTCGAGGAATCAAGCAGCTGAGTTAAAGGAAAACCGAAGGCGTTATCAAAGTTCGGACAGACTCATTGAACTTACCGCTTTGCTATTGGCTATTCTTCCATTTTCGGTGGTGCTGCAAGGGCTATACAACCTCTGCCGCCATCCTGCTGAATGATTGAATTAGGTGTGCGCAGTCGCGCGAAGCGATAAGCAGGGAACTCGTGGCAACCGCGGATTGAGTGTATCTCGCATTCATAAGAACTATTACGGTGAGGGATATTGGTTCATCCGGAGCTACTGTCTGGGTATGCGTCAACCGGCGGGCTCGGCTCTGAAACAAGGGATTGTACAGCTGAACAAGGGGCGTCAAGTGCGGCAAGCCCCGTGGTCGTGAATCTTCCTGAAGCCCGTCTCCACTTCCAGTAAAGCGTGCGCGACCCAGCAGACAGCTGCGGTCCGTTTGGCGAAGTTACTCACAACCAATGATTGCTCGCGCAGCACAGCTGAAAATCGATCGGGGTCGCCTAGTCTTTCGCCGTGTCGGTGAGGTTATGAATGGAATTGTGTATGAGTCCGCGGAATTCCTTTCCGTCTTTCGACTTCAAGCGGTACTCGACTGACATTCCCCACGTAGGTGCTAGGTCGGGAATCG
>PKCQ01000539.1 GCA_002862265.1 Planctomycetaceae bacterium
CGAAAACTGATTTCGGTTTTCACTGCAGGGCCCGTGATCACCGAGGGTTTCTGCCTGTTGGGGATAACATCACCGCGGGACTTGATTGGAGTCGACCCGGTCGCGGTCTACCAGCGGCTCAACCATGAAACGAGGACTTTCCACGATCCTTGCTTCCTCGATATATTTCTCGCGGCTTTCGATTTCATGCCCGTCAATCCACCTCGGGTGTGGTGGAAATACCGCGAACAACGAAAAGCAAACTACAGTACCGAAGTCGACGAGCTTCGCAGTATGTGCTCTCGGGTGTAGGCTTTCGCCCAGCCATTCGTGGTAACGGAATTGGCCATGACCCGTACGGCACTGGCTTCGCAGTGTAAAGAAGTGTTGTCAGCTTGCACTCGCTTTAGGCTGCCTGACGCACCAAGTGAGTGGATGTTGATCAAAAAAGCTTTAGATGAGACGTGTTCTTCGATGACACGCAGGGTGGTAAGCAAGAGATCAGGATGACAAGCTGTTGCCACACAATACGGCTAAGCAAGTAGGCAACTACGGTTATGCATCACGCAATTATGCGGGTACCGAAAAGGCTGGCTCGGAGATTTTGCCTTGACGGAAACGTTCAAATCCGGATATTTTCGGACGCCTCCGTCGAGATTGTTTTTTGTCGCGACACTCTAACTTGGTAATAACTGCCATGTTGGATCAACAAACACCCGTCAAGCCCCTATTGCTGCCGCCGCAGATGCCAAAGCTTCGTCCCGCGGCAGCCGAGCGCCTGCAAAGTTTGCTAGGGGAACTCTCGCATCTTTCCGATAGCTTTATTGGGTATCCTTGCGCCCAAGACTACAACCACCGCGAGATCATGCCTCTCTTGGAGTATGCGGTGAATAACGTGGGTGATCCGTTCGCCGAGTCGATCTACCGCGAAAACACTTTCGAATTCGAGCGTGAGGTCGTCGGCTTCTTTCGAAAGCATTTACGGGCCAATCGAGATAGCACTTGGGGCTACATGACCGCTGGTGGCACCGAGTGAAATCTGTACGGGCTCTATTTGGCTCGCGAAGCCTTTCCGAATGGCATCATTTATTTTTCCGAGCATACGCACTATTCAGCAGCAAAACTGGTTCGCGTGCTGGGTGCCCGCAGCATCATGATCCGTGGGCAGGAAAACGGTGAGATTGACTACGAAGATCTCAAGGCGACGATTGAGTTGCACCGTGACGTGCCGCCGATCATCCTGGCGAACATCGGCACGACGATGCATGGTGCGGTCGACAACTTGGATCGTATTCGCGACATCCTCAAGTCGTTTGCAATCTCACGCTACTACTTGCATGCCGACGCGGCACTCAGTGGCATGTTGTTGCCATGGGTCGACAACCCACAGCCATTCGCGTTTGACTCGGGGCTCGATTCTGTCTCGGTTTCCGGTCATAAGTTCATCGGCAGTCCTATGCCTTGTGGTGTGGTGCTTGCCAAACGGGCAAACGTAGATCGAGTTGCTCAGTCGGTCGAGTATGTGGGATGCAGTGATACGACGATCGCAGGGAGTCGGAATGCGATTACTCCGATCATTCTGTGGTTGGCGATTCAGCGTTGGGGTGAGGAGGGTTTTCGGGCTCGAATGCAATACAGTCTCGACTTGGCTGATTACGCGATTGAAAAGTTTGCAGAGTATGGCGTTAGGGCTTGGCGGCATCCGAATTCCATCACCGTCGTTTTTCCTCGACCGGCGAAGAGTGTGATTCAGCGTTGGCAAATCGCACCGAGTGAGTCGATTGCTCATATCATCACGATGCCGCATGTGACGACAGAGATGGTAGACAAAGTCGTTTCAGAGATCGCCAGTGCAGGTGAAGGGTCATGAAGCAAATCACGCTTATTACTGCACCTGGGCAAGCCGGCACTTTGGCTGCGATCGCCGAAGTCTTGGCGGAGGTGAATTCCAACATCACAGCGTGCGATGCCAATGATGATGGTTCGCATTGCGTCGTGGTGTTGCAGGCCGATCCTTATGCAGTGGCTCTTCGAGCACTTTCTGAGGCCGGCTATCACGCGATTGGAGAAGATCTGATCGTACTGAAGATCAAGGATGAGCCTGGTGCGTTGGCCCGTCTGTCTAGCAATCTCAAGGAGCCTGGCATCAACATTCGGTCGATGCGTTTCGCTCGTCGTGAGAATGGCTGGGCCATTGTCATCATGTCCACGGACAATGATGAAAAGGCACGCGAGTTACTCGAGCCGTCCTTGGCGTTGACTGGGTAGTAAGGCCGCGAGCTTGCATCTTACCCAGAGACCTCAGCGAAGCGACGGCTGATTGTCCTCGCTCACGCTTAGGGTTGAGATGCGAAGGAGATCAATGCGGGAGCAAGCCAGGCGGCTGAAGCCACTATGGCTCAATTACAGGAGTGTCGTCCCTATTGCTTGCTGTCGATTAACTCACGTTTACGTCGTAGTTGGCCGCAAGCAGCATCAATGCCGTCACCTTTTCGCTGTCGGAACATCACGTTGACCCCGCCTTGAATCAAGATATCGCGGAAAGTATGAACCGCATCCGAGTCGGGTGTCTCGTAGGGCAAACCAGAAACTGGGTTGTAAGGAATCACGTTCAGCATACTCACGCGTCCTCGCAGGACTCCGACCAGTTGCTTAGCGCAGATTTCGCTGTCGTTGATCCCGGCCAGCAAAACGTACTCGAAAGTAAGTCGTCTTCCCGTTGCGTCGAAATAACGATCAGCAGCAGCGATGATGTCGTTGATGCCAATCTTTGCGTTGACAGGCACCAACTTGTCTCGGAGTGGATCCGTCGGAGCATGCAGGCTGATGGCTAGGTGAAATGGTGTTGAGTGACGAGCGAGCTTGTCGATGGCTTTGGGCAAGCCGACGGTGCTGATCGTGATACGCCGGGGACTGATGCCAAGACCGTCTGGATCTCTGGCGACTTCCAGAGCTGCGAGAACGGCATTCAGATTCGCGAGTGGTTCGCCCATGCCCATCATGACGATGTGGCTGAGCCGCTCTTCTTCTGGCAGCAGTCGCTGCAGTCGCAG
>PKCQ01000065.1 GCA_002862265.1 Planctomycetaceae bacterium
TTCAAGAATATGAAAAAACTATTCAAACATATGAAAAGCTTTACAAACGCACATAAAACGCGAAAAGATAAACAAACACAAATAAAACAATAAATCAATAAAACAAAACATAAAACATCATGATCACTTGTTAAGCCCGACATGGCTCGACCTAAACGATGCTTTTCGTTGTGGTTTCCGCTTTCGTGGTCGTTTTGTCTTGCCTCCTTTTGCATTCTCTTTTGCGATACGCTCGTTGTATTTTGCGATGCGTGCGGGCTCTTCCTCGTTCCACTTGTGGTTCTTATCATTCAGAGCCTTCGTCATCGCGGCGAATTCTTCGTCCGAGTGCATAGCCGACGGGGGCATGAAGCCCTTTGCAATGGCCCGACCACCCCAGGAGGTCTTGATGATGAGTACTTGTTCGTCGAAGTGATTGCCCACAACGTGTCCAAAATTCAGTTCTGGGCCGAAGCCGTCGCGCGGCGTACCGTATCCGACTTTCAAATTGCCACGTCTCTCGAGGTAGTTGATCCAGACGTCCTTGCGTTCGCTCCAAAGATAAGTCGGTGACTCGCGAGGTTGATCGGGATCGCGAGTGGCTGTAACTTTGGCCAGGAACGCTTGATAGTCGCCGCCTTGAATTAAGTGCGTGTAGCGCTCACGGTACTCTTCTTGGCCGAGTTGCCAAACCATCGGCTCTGGAAAACCCTTGCCCTGCATATTGGACTGACCAGCAAGGATGAAGACCTTCACAGGTTTCTTGCTTGTTGATGCCGGGTAGTCTTCAGCAAGTGCTTGGGGGGAACTCGCGATTACGAAAAGGAGGCAAGGTGCGATGGCGAGATGGACTGGATGCATTTCTGTACCGTGGTGAGGTAGGAAGGATATCGCAAGCTAGACAGTGTGAGCGGCTTGGTAGCAAGATGTAGGTGTAGGGTATTGTGTTTGGCGAAGGCCAGCCAAAGCAAGCCGGCGCCTAACGCCGGGAGTTAAGCGAGAATCGTGCGGTAAAACTCCACTAAACGATGCCGCGAAGCGTGGTTTTCCCGTCGTACCAAGAAAAAAGCCGCGTCTGCTTAGGGAGCAAACACGGCTTCTAGATTCTCGCCAAAAAGGCGGTGGCCGAAAATCGAGGGTATTGGGGGCGTCCTCTGCTGAGGATAGAGAACGAGCCTGAAAGGTCTTGGGTAAGGGAGGAAAGAGCGGCAATAGCCTCCAGTCCAATAACAAGCAACTAAATGGAGTGCTCCAACAACGAGCGGCTAAAGCGTTTCATTCGGTGGCTGGACCAACTGAGACAATTGGCCTAGCCGGCTGGCTTACTTTGCAACTAGCCTTGAACGGCTTCAGTTTCGAATGCGGATGGATCAAGGCCGTCGATGAAGCTCATCAAGGCCTTGTTGCGATAAGGCTGCTGGAGCTTGCGTACTGCCTTGCTTTCGATTTGACGAACACGCTCACGGGTCACAGAGAAGATGCGACCTACTTCTTCCAACGTGTAAGCGTAGCCGTCTGCCAAGCCGTAACGTAGGCGGAGGATTTCACGCTCGCGGTAGTTAAGCGTTTGCATTGCTTCATCGATGTGATGCTTCAGGGACTCTTGGTTTGCCTCGTACAATGGATCATCGTCTCGGTGATCTTCCAAGAACTCACCGAAGTAGCTGTCGTCGTGATCGCCAACTGGCTGGTCGAGCGAAAGTGGCTGACGAGCCATTTTCATAATGACGCGAGCGTCGTCGATCGAAAGGCCAGCTCGTTCTGCCGTTTCTTCGACAGATGGCTCGCGACCAAGCTCTTGAACAAGTTGTCGCGTTACCAAACGAACCTTGGTCATCGTGTCGATCATGTGAACCGGAACGCGGATGGTTCGACTTTGGTCGGCAATGGCTCGGGTGATAGCTTGGCGAATCCACCAAGTGGCGTAAGTCGAAAATTTGAAGCCACGCTCGTACTCGAACTTGTCGACCGCTCGCATCAGACCCGTGTTACCTTCTTGGATCAAGTCCAGGAAGCTCAGGCCGCGGTTGCGATACTTCTTAGCGATGGAGACAACTAGCCGCAAGTTTCCAGCAGACAGTTCACGTTTGGCTGCATCGTAAGCGACGCGATTGGTGCCTACTCGCTCGACACGGCGACGCAGTGTCTTGGGGCTCTCGTATGTGATTCGCATCAGGTAGCGAAGTTCTTCGAGTTGTTGCTTGTAATTGGGATCGTGCGCCACACCACGCTCACGAGCAGTTTCGATCTGACTTTTCAGCGTGCGGATGCGAGCTTCGATGGACTCAAGCTTCTCAAACAATGGCTCGAGACGATTCGTTCGCAGGTTCATCTCTTCGACGAGGCGGACGCAGCGGTTGCGACGACGAGTCAGGCGACGCCAAGCGTCTTGACGAGTTTTTTTGCGGAGCTTCTTGTTGATCGCGGTGAAGTAATCGTGGTAGTTAAGGATCAACAAGTGACGAAGCGTGTTGATGTTAGGCACGATTCGTTTCATGATCGCTTTCTTCTCGGTTGCGTTGGTTACGCTAACTTCGATGGTACGGTCCAGTCGTAGCTTGCTGTCGCGAACTTGCTCAAGCAACTTGCAAGCACCTTGCAGCATGAAGTCGGTTGCCAACATCCAGTGGCGGTACTTGCTGCGAGTCCCTTCAATCTTCTGAGCCGAAGCAATTTCTTCTTGACGGGTCAGCAATGGGATTTGTCCCATTTGCATCAAGTACATGCGAACTGGATCGTCAGTGCTTTCTACTTCTTCGGTGAGTTCTTCTAGATCACCTTCTTCGATATCGCCGTCAAGATCTAGCTCTTCGTCTTCTTCGTTGCGTTGGCGCGAGCGATTGGTATTGTCGTATCCAATGGTGCGACCAAATTCTTTGTCCAATCCTTCGAAGTCGCCTTCGAGGCCGTCTTCCAATCCAGCTTGTCCCTGAAAACTCTTATTCATTTCGACCCTCAGCGGCAGAGTGTTTGTCTTGGAGTGGCTGGTTGTTGTCATGCCACGTGTGCCTTTCGAGAGTGGGTGGGATGCAGGCCGAGTGCCAAAAGCTC
>PKCQ01000160.1 GCA_002862265.1 Planctomycetaceae bacterium
GAAGCACAGGAAAGCGAAGACAACCCATTATCAGTAGAATTAAAACTCTTACCAGTAATAAGAAAGATTGACTCTGGTGAAATCGAAAGGAAAGAAGCATTCAAGGCAATGGGCTCGCAGACGAACGGCGGATATGAGCTTGAGTTCTCTGTGCCGATTCAAAACGTCCTGAGAGCCCAGGGCGAAGATTGGAGCAACATGCAGGTTGGTGCTCGTCTTCGTGACGTCGATAAAAGTTCCGAGCCGCCCGTTGAGATCCTGTGGCGTGCGTCCCCACGACCACTCGAAAATCGGTCCTTCGGTCATGTAATTCGGCATTGAGCCAAGGGGTTTACTTTCCAAACCAGAGACTCGACGTTGATGATAGCGAGCGATGGTTTGCCTGCTTTTCGCGTCATAGGCGGTAGGAGCGCTACGAGATGACTGGTGGTGGGAGCGTCAGCCTGGAAATGCTCAGCGGCGATGGAATTTGCAAGCTATAGCGACGAAGCTGTGTTAGAAGTCCGAAGCGCAAGCGAGTGAGTTCTGGACGTCGATCTTCTGTACTCGCATAAGCGTCATACTTGTATTTTTTACGGAGGATGTAGGGACTTCCTGAGAAGCAAGCCAGCTGAGGACACAGATGCGTCGATCACCCTAGAAAGGTTTCCTGTTTGAGGCTATCTCGCTCGTGGATGGTATATCTTGTTAGGCACAAACGAGTCTTCCAAAGAACGATGACTTTCCAATCTTAAATGCGACTGGTCGTTGTCGAGGGTACAGAAGGAGTCGTTGGGACTATCAAACGCAAGGCAACGGGCAGTCGCGTTTGGTGCGATCGAATCATCCAGCTCAAAGATATTCAAGCAGTTTCCTGAGCTGACCGTATCAGCCTGGTTACCAACCGCAAACGAGGCACCAGGCTCGGCAACCAGCTACTGCGTCGTCGCCAAGTATTCAATTGTCACCCGCGCGCGATCCTGTAACTTCACTGCAGATATTCCCAGAACAGGTAGAATCACCTTAATTGCAACTTCCGACTCGGGATGAGGTGCCTGCGGGAGAATTGCGAATGCCTGAGGAACAGAAGCCCCAGAAGCCAGCACAGCAGCGTCGGAGTTTTCTCAAGCTGCCGGCGCCATTGCCGAAGAAAGCCCCGGACATGTTAATGGATCCAGGTGAAGGAAGTCTTGAAGACTCGAGCCCAAGCGACCTAGGCTCCCCTGCCCCGTTGCCGCCGAATAGGGAACAGGAGTTGCCCGTGGTCGCACCAAGCATCTTGCCAGACGACTCGCACTTGCCAGAAGAACCACCAGCTGCAGAGCCAGCTCCGATCGAACAGTCGCTTGAACAACGGCTCGAAGAGCAGCTTATCCCGAATGTGCCAATGGAGGAAATGCTGTTTGAGGAAGCGGATGGCAGCTTGCAACTTTTGCCAAGCGAGGCGGATGAGCTGCTTCAGATGAATGACACCTCGGTTCGTCATACTTCAGCGCCGAGCCTGCTGCCTGCACAGCACCGAGCTAGGAAGGAGACTCAGAGCCTGCAGTGAATGACTCGCAAAGTTTCTTATGCTCGACAGTCAGACCGGACTTCTTCCAGCAGTGCGAGTTACCGCGAGGGCGGCATTTACGAGCTATCCCAGGTAATGAGACGTGAGGTTCAGCGGCGCTCTATCTACCTCAGGCCATAGAGTGCTCGAATTCACGGAGAAACCATCGGCTGGTCAACCAAAGGCCCTATTCAGGGGCGAGATTGTATTGAAAATGGACGCGTCTCCAACTTACGCGAATAATGCGGGTGATTTGCCTGCTAACTTACTCGACGAGCTCTTGGTTCAAGAGCCGCAATTGACAACCTAGGAGAGACATTTCGATGTTGCAAAAGAGTCTCGTTCTTCTGAAACCAGACTGTGTAGAACGACGGTTGATGGGGCAAATTATTGCCCGCTTTGAGGCCAAGGGGCTGAACATTGTCGCGATGAAGATGCTGCGCGTTACGCCAGAATTGGCCAAGCAGCACTACGCCGAACACGTTGAAAAGCCGTTTTACCCAAGTTTAGAGAAGTTCATCACGTCTGCACCGATTGTGGCGATGGCCATCGAAGGCTTGGATGTGATTCGCTTGATTCGTGACATGCTGGGTGCAACCAACGGACTCAACGCTGCTCCTGGCACGATTCGTGGCGATTTCTCGTCCTCGCGCCAAATGAACTTGGTGCACGCCTCTGATAGCCCAGAGTCTGCGGAGCGCGAATTGTCATTGTACTTTGATGCTGTCGAGATCTGCGAACACGAATTGTTGCTGACTCCGTCGCTGCGAGCAGAAGACGAGTAAACGCGAACGCATGCGGAGTCCATCGCTCAGGGTTCGCACAGCGAAAGAAACTAGACCTCGGCCCGCAGCCAATGCGGGCCGTTGTCGTGTCTTGGCAGAGAATCTGCGGCTAAGTTCGATGGCGATGATGCGACCATGGGAATTCCTTGAGATGGCACAATTTAGAGAACCTGAGGTTTGCGCGTGAGGATTCACCTTGGACATTTCCTAGATAGCGGTTCGCCGTACGTACGCGTGGAAACTCCTGCAAAACTGAATCTTTTCTTAGAAGTGCTGGGTAAGCGGGAAGATGGATTTCATCAGATCGAAACGCTGATGTGCCCCATCTCATTGTGCGACCATTTACTCGTGGAACTCGTTGACGAAAACGACGACATTACGCTTGAGTTAGAACTGCCGGAAGCTGCGGTATTCCGCAAAATTTCAGACGGTGATTCGGATCCAGCATGGAAAATTCCGAGTGGTGAGGAAAACTTGGTAGTTCGAGCTGCTCGACGGCTGAGAGAGTTGTCTGGCTGCCGAGAGGGGATACGAATAAGGCTAGATAAGCAAATACCTGCATCGGCAGGACTGGCAGGAGGTAGTAGTGATGTCGCGGCGGCACTGGTCGCCTGTTCTCATTTGTGGGGATGCTGGGATCGAGAACATAGAAAAATGATCCGAGTGTAACCCGAATTGGCTACTAATACTACTAATACTACTGCGAGT
>PKCQ01000040.1 GCA_002862265.1 Planctomycetaceae bacterium
CGATTAATTACCGGAACAGCGATACCGCTGACTAGCCAGAAAACACTAGATACTAGCAACGCAACCAATAGCGGCTTGTCTTGCCGCAAAAATTTCCAAACATCCTTGCTCACAGCAAAGCTGTCTGGTGTCAACTTCATATTCGGGTGGGCCGTAGGTACCTTCCGAACCATAAATGACGTTGCCGTCCCAGCTACAGCAATGCCTACGGCTACGATCATTCCAATCCACAAGTTCCCAGCACTGCCGTCGTCTGTGGCCAACGAATCTTTGATGCGGCCTGCCGATACCGTTCCAAAAATGATCGCCAAAAATGTGGTCATCAGGATGAGACCATTCGCTCGCGGCAAATCTTCTTCGCGAAAAAGCTCAGGCAGAATCCCGTATTTCCCGGGTCCAAAAAAAGAACTCTGCGTCCCCATCAAGAAGAGCACAATCCAGGTCCCAGCAAGTCCTAGCATGTCGTAGAAATAAAAGGCCATCAGACCTAGCAACATCACGACGATTTCGGCAATCTTGCAGGCGTTGATGATTGGGGTCTTACTAAAACGATCCGAAAGATATCCAGCGTAGCCGCTAAAAAAAACAAAAGGCAGTGAGAACACCAGTGAGGCCCAGCCTTGAAGGTCACCACCAGACTGCCTCACTGCCGCTTCTTGTGCTACGTTGGCCCCCGCAACTACAGCCGGCAATGCCATCAGGAGCATCAACTGCTTGTATAGGTTGTCATTGAAGGCGCCTAAAAACTGGGTGCTGATCATGCCGAGAAACGAGCGATTGGTCAGTAGGTTGGACGCTGGAACTGAACCGGAATCCGACGCTTCTGCGTCCTGCGTCGGCGAAGAATCCTTTTCTGTTGTCATTTAAACCAGCCTTCATGCTCCTGAGATTACTTTCAAGCTGCGAACGAAACGGCTAAGACGGCCTCTTAGACGGCTTTCCAAGAATCAGCCTTTGTGTTCGCACATTCTGCCTGCTTTTCTAAGATGCCGAAAGACGGGTTCCGGTGCGCCGTCAGCAAAGCGAATTGCCACAAGGGCGTTTTTCCTGCATTGCCCCGCAGCCTTGTGGCGAATTGTGGTGGCGCCCGATAAAACAAATTGAAAATTCGCAGTGGAGTCCGCTAAAATCAATGAGGATTCCGACAATCTAATGGAACGAAAGTTAGGCAAATGTGAGCCTCGAGCTCATCCAGACTCGTATTGTGGCCCGAAAAAGTTGGCTATGAGCGACGACAAAACCTCCTACACAAACAAACAATCGGGCAGCAAGTCCTCACGACTTCCGCTACAGCAAAGTAATTTGCCCTTAGGCAGGAAGAACCAATGCTAACCAGTCGACGCAACTGCCTGAAAACGATAGTCGCTCTAGGCGCCACTACAGGCCTCAGAACCAGCTGGGCCAATCGTCTTGCAGCAGGCATGCGGGCTCAGGGGTCGCGGAAGTTGATTGTGCTGCGGATGCCTGGCGGTCCTTAGCAAATGGATACTTGGGACCTCAAGCCAGGACATGCCAACGGTGGGCCTTTCCAAGAAATCGCTACCTCAGTTCCAGGAATGAAAATCAGTGAACACCTCCCGGAGCTCAGCAAATTGGGCGAGCACTTTTCGATCGTGCGTAGTATGCACACAAAAGAAGGCGACCATAGCCGTGGTACTTTCTTCGTCAGAACGGGCCAACGTCCAGGGCAGCCATTTCGCTACCCTGCCCTGCCAGCAGCTATCGCCAAGGAACTTGCCGACGACGCGTCATCCATTCCTGGCTACGTGAGCATTCTCCCTAACTCCTTCATCAATCCGCCCGCCTTCAGTTCCGGATTCCTAGGTGCCTCACGCGAGCCCCTAACCGTTGCTGGAACCGCTGACTACTCTCCTGAAGATCTTGCCCCTAAAGAAGATGCTCCCTCAGATGACCAACCAGTCAAGCTTCGAGTAGACAATTTGTTGCCCCCAGAAGACCTGGACATGAATCGCATCCAGCGTCGAAAGCAATTCTGGAATCTGCTGCAAGAAAGCTACGGTGCTCGCCGGCGTGGAGGTGCTGCTTCGACGCATGATACTGTATATCGCCGAGCTATGCAGCTGGCCGAAAGCGATCTGGTCGAAGCCTTTGATCTCACTCAAGAATCGGACAAGACACGTCGGAAGTACGGCGTCGATGGCTTTGGCCAAGGCTGCTTGATGGCCAGACGCTTACTTGAACGTGGAGTTCCAGTCGTAGAAGTCTCGCTCAGTGACGGACTTGCCGGTCTATCATGGGATACCCACATTGATAACTTTACCGGAGTGAAGTCACTCAGCGAGCGTCTGGATCGGTCTTGGAGTCAGCTGATGTTGGACCTCAAGTCATCGGGCTTGCTGGACGAGACAACCATTTTTTGGATGGGCGAGTTTGGACGCACTCCAGTAATCAACAACAACGGAGGACGCGATCACTTCCCGAACGCTTGGAGTTGCGTCCTCGGTGGAGCTGGCATCCAAGGTGGAGCCGTCATCGGAAAGACCACAGAGGATGGAATGGAAGTCGCCGACCGCCCTGTTGACGCACCGGATTTACTAGCCACGATCTGCAGCGCCGTCGGGGTCGATCCTGAGACGGAGAACACATCCGAGGACTTGAGACCTATCAAAATCTCCGAAGGCTCGCCGATCAAAGAGATGCTGGCTTAAATACACCTTGACGGCCATTCTTGTCGGCCTTTAAGAAACGCAGCGATTTTGTTGTAATCCAGGCTTCGGCCGCCTCTTCTCCATTCTCTGCCGTGTAGCAGTTTTAGCGTCAGTTGCGATTCTAGGCGGCTGGATAGGCGACAGTGCCAACACATAATGCTCGTAGAGCCAAGTATCGAAACCGCGTCGCGTTCGTTGACGGCCAGCGCTCGACCCCGAAAGCCTCGACGACTACCACTACCCCAAAATCTCTCTCTTGCGATCTACGTAATCCCACACGACATAGCGATCCAAGTCTTTGCCGGCGGTGAAAAAGACGCGGCCT
>PKCQ01000433.1 GCA_002862265.1 Planctomycetaceae bacterium
TGAAGGGTGATTTGAGTCGTTTTTATCGCGCGATGGAACGTGTTCGAGCCAAGACCAAAGGGCTCGACATGCAGAATCAAAACGAGATGAATGAGGCTTGGCAGTTAGTGAGCCCTCTTTACACGAAGATCATGGGGGCCGGCATTCTGGACGACAAGTCCTTGTTTGTAAAAGTGCTGGATGGTGCCCTCACTGAGGAGCAGCTGGAGCGTTATGCCGAATACCTCGAAGAGCGTCGCAAGATGCTGGATGATGCGGTGGCACGAGCCGCACTCGTTGAACTAGAGAAGTCAATTCCGCTCCTTGCGGATCAGCGCGCCAAAGTGATTGAGCTATTGGAGTCGAAGCCTTTCAACGAGAACAAGCACTTGGTTGGAGTGCAGCGTTGGCAGATGGCCCTGCAGCATGCAACCAACCGACTCATAGCGCTCGATCAGACTAAGCTCGCTGAAATCTTGGACGAAAGTCAGCTGGCGGCATTTAGGAAATTTACAAAGAGCAAGAACCGCGGAGCGCTAGGGTGGTAAGCAAATTTTTGCAATGGCGATGGGCGATCTTATGCTGTGCTTTCGGGCTTGTGGGAATGCAACCTGGACAAGTACTTGCGCAACCAACATTCGCTGCACAAGGTGACGTGGTCCCGCGTGACGTTCGCGAGATGACAGAGCGTGGACTTCAGTACTTGGTGAAGTCACAAGCCAAAGAAGGGAATTGGGTCGACGGTCAGTCGGGACCTGGAACGACTGGTCTCGGTCTCATGGCTTTCCTCGCGTCTGGTGAAGACCCCAATTTTGGAAAGTACAGTCAGAACATTCGTCGAGCAGTGCGGTCGATCATTCGTTCCCAGAATGGAACGACGGGTTTCATGGGCAATAGCATGTACCACCATGGCTTTGCGATGCTGGGACTCGCTGAGGCCTATGGGGCAGTTGATGAGTCTACGCTGTGGGAGAGTGGCGCACCCAAGGCGGGCTCAGAAAGATCCGTTGGGGAAGCGCTGGAACTGGCGGTGCGGTGTGCCATCACGTCACAATCGAAGAATCCTCACAATGCTTGGCGCTACTCTCCCAACGCCCGTGATGCGGACACTTCCGTGAGCGGTGCTGTCCTGATGGGCCTGTTGGCGGCTAGGAATGCCGGAATTGAAGTGCCAGACAAATCGATCGATTCTGCGATAAAGTATTTCTCTTCGATGACCGGTGACAGTGGAACCGTCGGCTACTCCGGCGGCTTAGGTGGGTTTGGCAATTCCATTGCGCGCAGTTCGATTGCCTGTTTGGTGTATGCGATTTCCAAGAGAAAGGACTTGAAGCAATTTGAGTCTGCGAAGAAGTATGTCATCAGCAACATGAATGAGACTTCACATTACGCTGAGTACGCGCGTTACTACGAAGCTCAAGCTCTGTTTCAAGCCGATATCAGTGCTTGGGAAAAATGGAATCGAGGTTTAGTGCGGAAGCTGAAGGCGTCGCAGAAAGATGACGGGAGCTTCTCTGGTCAGTATGGCGGCTCCGTCTCGACCTCACTCAACCTGTTGGCGCTGGCGTTGAATTATCGTTTTTTGCCCGTGTATGAAAGATAGCCACATCTATGCTCGGCTTTGATCATCAGTCCTTATTCGATCCGTATATTTCTGAAACTCGAGTCGAAAATCTAGGCTCGTCCTTGCGGAGATTAGTAATGACCATTCGCAATACCGTTTTCGTTTTACTCTTTGCATTGTCTTGCTCGGAGCTGGTAGCAGAAGACCCGATGCGTTTGCGTCTGCACGATGGCAGTTTTGCTAACGGTCAAATTGTTCCATCCGAAATTCCGGCGAGCATCGGTTGGAAGTCTAAGGAGTTTCGAGAGCCTTTCCATTTTGACTTGGCCACGTTGAGATCAGTCAGCCTGGTGGAGAACCCTCCGATTGAAGATGGAAAGCGGGGATTGTTTGAATTCGAAACGAAGAACCGAGCTAGTGTGTCTGGGCGTTTGGTAGGAATCAACGAGACTCATGTGGAGATCGAAAATGAAATCCTCGGTCGAATGCTGATCGATCGTCAGCAAATAGCGAGAATGAGAGACCGGTCTTTTGCTGGAAAAGTTGTTTACCAAGGACCAATCGCTCCGGAGGACTGGAGTGTCCAGAAGCCTGAGCAATGGGAGTTTATCGCGGGTGCATTGGTCTCGAAGTCTCCCGAATCGACCATTGTCGGAAAAGTTGGCATGCCAGCGAAAGCTCGCGTGGACCTTTCTATTGCATGGGAGGGCGCCCCGGACTTTGTGCTGTCCTTAGGTACTACAGCGACCAACAAGGTCTCGTCTCCGGAGGATATCCCTGCAGCCGCAAGACTGGAAGTCTGGGATCAACAGCTTGTGCTCATTCGCAATACGACTTTCGAAGAGCAAGAAGTCGCTGATGTCACACTCGTGGCTGACATTGATACTACTGACAATCGCATGCGATTGACGGTGCTTGTAGATCAGGAGTCGGGAGACGTCATTGTCTGCGATGCGCACGGACGGCCATTGGATTCTGTCTCAATTGCATCGAGTCGCAAAACGATTCGCAACTCGGTTCATCTTTCCCCGAACTGAATCTCGCACATTATTGAAACATGTTGCGCTAGCATCGGGGATTCGATCACAGATGATTGCAATTTTAAGACGTACTCCGCAAGACATGTATACATGTCTTCATGTATACAAGCATACCAAGAGGGAGGTGACACGCATAAACCACATCAGCGCATGCACACACTTAGTACAGCACATGTACGACCACGTAGATAGGCGCTTACATATCACACCTACCACTCCTCGTCTTACTGACAACGAGGCAAGTGAAAAGATGCACGGGCCTTCGGCCGCGCCAACTCCTCCACCCTCTCCGAGCAATTGTTCGGCAGTCTGTAGTTCGGGTCACGCCTCAACAAAGTTGCTAACATCAACAAGGACTTGGTGACACTCAGAGTGGGAGCAAAAGCATACTTTTTT
>PKCQ01000431.1 GCA_002862265.1 Planctomycetaceae bacterium
CCGTCAGATTTCCGTGCGTGCCCGGCAAAATCCGTAGGTCGCCAGACCTGGTGACTAAGTTTTGACTTTCTATGCTGGCGAGCAACTGATGAAGACGCTTGATTTAACGAGCGAGGCGGAAAGTAACGGCGACGAATTCCAGCCGGATAAACAAACGGCACCTACTGCATTGTCCTTCGAAAAAACGAGGAACGCTACGGAAATTGGCCTTTCGAAGCGTACGAAAGTCGACCGCAGCTTCATGCACGCCAAGCCGGGAGCTATGCACCGCGGAGCGGCCATATCGTTGCACACGTCTCTGGAGCCTCGGCCTGGAGCCAGTTCGCTGCAATATGGAACAGAGCTATTCTGATAGATTGACCCTAGTATTGGTCTCTCACTCGCTCTTGGTCAGGCTTCCCGTTGATGTCCATCACGTTTCGAATCCCGGTTTTAGCTCTTCTGTTTTCCGGCCTGTTGCGGATGGATTTAGCGGCGCAAGAGCTTCCCCATTCTTTCGCAAGACCCGATCAAGTCGTGGTGAAGCACTTGCACCTCGACCTTAGCGTTGACTTCGAAGAGAAACAATTAGCTGGGGCGGCGACTTTGACCGTCGAGCGAAGGGATAAGACCGTGAATCAGCTGCGTTTGGATACGCGCGGTCTTGATATCGAAGCAGTTTCTTGCGGCGAAGCGGAGCTCGATTGGGCTCTCGGCGAAGAGGACGCCCAACTCGGGAAAGCTCTGACGATCAACCTGCCGAAGTATGATTCGCTAAGGAGTGATCGCATCAAGATCGAATATGCAACTCGACCGTCTGCAGAAGCTCTGCAATGGCTGACTCCGGAGCAAACAACTGACAAACAATATCCCTTTCTGTTTACCCAGTCGCAAGCGATCCTAGCGCGTACTTGGGTGCCCTGTCAGGATACACCTGCCGTGCGAATGACTTACTCTGCCAAGATTAAGGTACCGGCAGAGCTAATGGCCGTGATGAGCGCATCGAATCCGCAGGAGAAGAATGCTTCTGGAATCTATAAGTTCGAGATGAAACAGCCGATCCCTTCTTACTTGCTCGCAATGGCAGTCGGTGATTTGCAATTTCGAGAACTTGGGCCGCGAAGTGGTGTTTACTGCGAGCCTTCGGTTTTGAGGAGAGCCGAGTGGGAATTAGCGGATACGGAGCGAATGATTGAAGCAGCGGAAGAACTTTACGGCGAGTATCGTTGGGAACGCTATGATGTGATCTTCTTACCTTCTAGCTTTCCATTCGGCGGCATGGAGAACCCGCGTCTTACATTCGCAACTCCGACGATCTTGGCTGGTGATCGATCGCTGGTGGCGCTCATTGCGCATGAACTTGCTCACTCTTGGTCCGGAAACTTGGTAACCAATTCGACTTGGAACGACTTCTGGTTGAACGAAGGATTCACGGTTTACTTCGAGCAGCGAATCATGGAAGCCATCTATGGTCGGCAGTATTCCGAGATGCTGGCACGATTGACGCTCGACGGCTTGTTAGCTGAACTCACGGAGCTCGACGAGCGTGATACTTGGTTGAAACTCGACTTGGCTAATCGCAATCCTGATGATGGGATGACGGCCGTAGCCTACGACAAGGGGTACTTTTTTCTGCGGATGCTTGAGGAGGAAGTGGGACGGGAGAAATGGGATGCTTTTATTAAGCGATACTTCCGGAAGTTTGCTTTTCAAAGCATGACAACCGAAGGTTTCCTGCAATACCTCGAAGCTAACTTAGATGCTGGTATCAACTTGAAAGCTTGGGTTTACTCAGCCGGCTTACCCGACAATTGCCCGGAGGTCAAAACAGACGAGTTGGCGAAGGTTGCCCAGGCCGCCAAAGACTTTCTTGGCGGCCAAAGTGCCGAACGCATTCAATCCTCTTACGAGACGGCAGATTGGACCACGCATCACTGGAATCACTTTTTGCGCTCCTTCAAGACGGCTGACCTGTCCATCGCGCAGATGCAAGATCTGGATGCCGTTTTCAAATTCAGTAGATCTGGTAATTCCGAGATTACGCATGACTGGTTGTGGTTGGTGATTGCTGCCGAGTACAAACCAGCTTACTTGAGACTGGAGACATTCTTGACCAGTCAAGGTCGCCGTAAATTTTTACAACCTCTGTATCAGAAGCTTGCCGAAACCGAAGAGGGACTGATCCGTGCGAAAGAGATCTACACAATCGCTCGTCCTGGCTATCACTCGGTTTCTAGTTCCACGATCGATGGAATCCTGGGCGTTGAATAGTCAAGGCGAAACGTGCGATTGATCTAAGCTTCTTCTGCCAGACGTTGCAAATGAGACATTGTTGAAAGTTGTGTTTTTGCTTATTTAAAAAAAGGTGGCGTATCCTGCTGTTGTACATCACTACTTCAGCGGCTCAACGCGGGCACAAGGAAACGCCATGAGCAAGACTAAAACAGAAAGACGTTCGACACCAGTAGCTTAAGAAGTAGGTTCTGAAGTGCTTTCCTTTCGCCAGCTGTTTGAGGATCGTAGTCCGCTTGATGAGCTAGTTCGAGAGGGTGCTAGCCGGATGCTTCAGGAAGCGATCAATGCCCAGGCCAGAGTCTTTCATCGATTTACACCGCTATCGTGTGAATGACCAAGGCCGTCGCCTACTGGTCAAGGACGGCAGCTTGTCAGCTCGAGATATCGTGACATGTGCTGGCTGGTTAGAAGTTAGCCAAGGCCGTGTCCGAGACAACGCAGAAGATCCTAATGATCGAGTTCAATTCGCTCCCAAGGTTCTTCCAGCTTAACTTCGACGAACCGTTGCGATTGAAGAATTGATTCCCTGGCTCTACCTCAAAGGGATTTCAACAAATGATTTTGGAGAGGCAGTGCAAGCTCTGGTCGGCGAAGGAGCCAACGGGCTCAGCGCTAACGTAATTGTTCGTCTCAAGGAGCAGTGGTGTGATGAATACCAGCAATGGGGCCAGCGTGACTTGTCAGGCAAAAAATATATTTAGGTTT
>PKCQ01000628.1 GCA_002862265.1 Planctomycetaceae bacterium
CAACGTTGTCTGCGAGCAAGCGGCGCAATCCAAGGCCGAATGCCACCAGACTGCGCAAGACGGAAAATCGAATTCAAAAACGTATTACCGCAACGCGGCGCAACATTTTGTCCGATTAATCCGAATTCCGCAGCCGGTAGCTATTACAATTGCCTGGGACTGTGCCGACTTGCGCAAAAAAAAACATTTCAATATGATCAACAATTCTCAATAAACAGCAAAATGCTGTTGATTTTGACGGGATGCTGAGACGCGCCGCCGATGTGGGCGTCGGCCAGCCACTGACAGCGCAGCATGCAATGTGCAGGGCTTTCGAAAGCGAGTCCATATCCTATGTGCGCCAGTTCCTGCCTCTCCAGGTCCTGATGTCAGCCGTGCGCGTCCACGAGGGAAGTCTGCACGTTTTTCGTGACGAGGAAGGTTACCGCGAGGTGACCAAGTACGACTTTGGTGAGCAAATTATGTCCAGTCCCATCCCATTTGAAGACGGCCTGCTCATTCGCACCAAAACCGCGATTTATCGCTATTGATTGTTTTGCTGCATCTGAGTCGGTGAACAGTCGCTTCTAGGTCTAGGTGGTAGTAATGAGCCATAATCCCACAGGCTTGGACTTTCGAAGCTTTGATCGGAAGATACAAGCCTATTTGGGATTGAAGAGGGTACTCTACGGCATGAGCCCTTGGAGTAGATAAACGCTGCAAAGACGCAACGGGAATACACACCGTTTACTTCGACTTGTCCGGGTAAGCCGGAGCGTTCGGCCTCGGACGTGGATCTTCGGCGATCTTCTTTTTCAAATAATCAATCGCAGCGTCGAGCTGGGCATCTTGCCCCTTAAAGGTCGCATGAGGCGGATTGTCGACCATTATATCTGGCGCAACTCCGGTCCCTTCGATAATCCATGTCCGTTCGGGCGAGAAAACACCAAATTCAGGGCTTCGCGCGAGGCCTCCATCGACGAGGTAGTTGTTGCTGCGAAGCCAGATGCCTCCGCCCCATGTCTTGGTTCCAATCAAAGGTCCCAGGCCTAGACGGCGGAATCCTTCAGAGAACGCTTCGCCATCAGATATCGTGTAGGGATCAATCAGAACCGCCATGTGACCGTTGAAGGCAAATTGCATGTTCGGATAAGGTTCGCCGGTCCGCGCCTGCCAATACATCCAAGCCTTCCGCATCAAGCGACTTAGAATCCAGCTGTCGATATTGCCGCCGTAATTTTGACGCATGTCGATGATCAGGCCCTGTCGATTAAATGCAGGGTAAAATCCCTTCACAAACTCGGCGAAATTTCTGCTGCCCATTGCTCGCATGTGGAAGTAGCCAATGCGGCTCTCGGACTTCTCTTCGGTTTCCAGTCGTCTCGTGTACTCCCACTCGCTGAGCTTGAGGCTGCGAAAGTCGGTGTAGCTTAGCGGCCGAACAATGTAAGACTTCGTATCCGGTTGGCCATCACGCTTGCGCTGGATCCAAACCCGACGATTGGCCTTGTTCAAAAGCATCGAGTTGAGATTTTCAACCGAAAGTGTTGGAGTCCCGTTTACGGACGTGATGATATCGCCGACTTGAAAATCTATTCCTGGCTGGGCAAGCGGTGAAAGCCGATTGGGGTAATCGGGATCGTTTCTGTAGATATGCTCGACGCGATAACCGCCCGCTGTCTGGTCGCGGCTTAGTCTTGCACCTAAGTAGCCGAAGTTGGCTCCCTCGGTGCCTTCACGTCCATCGCCCGCATAGATGTTAGTGTGGCATGGCGGAAAGCTCACCTACCATCATGGCGATCAAGTCGTCGAGTTCGTCTCGCGAAGTGATCCTTGGAAGCAGTGTTTCGTGCCTCGCGCGAACTTCAGTCCAATCAACCGCGTGCATCTTCGGGTCGTAGAAGTAGTCGCGATGTAGGCGCCAAGCATCCACAAAATCTGCCGCCATTCATCAGCAGGTCGGACGCCAATTTCAACACCAGAAAGATTAACACGGGCATTATCCAAGTTTGGTTTGCTTCCCTTGGCTTCGAACACGTGGGGCCGCGAGTTATGGAGCATCACGATGTGCGAACGACTGGAGGAGAGTTTGTAGCTGCTAATGTCTGTCGCGATCCGCTTGATTTCCTGACCGTTTGGATCACGCGTGATAGGAAATGCGTTCAGATGCGTCGAGCGAGTGAGACCAATGGGACGTTGCGTGAAGTAAAGATGGGACTTGGCTACTTGCAGATCGCTGTAGTTGCCTGCTTCGATAGGTACGTGATGCAATCTGCCCGTAAAGTCTTCTAGCTTGTAGTCGTTCTTGCGGGGTGGATCCGTTTCGTCCACTTCCTTCTTTTTTCCTTCTACTTTCTCCTCCTCGTCTTCGGGAGAATCTTCTTCTCCAGCTTCCGCTTTCTTTGCGACCGTCGTTAGTTCATCATCTTGTTGGAAGGGCGAACGCTGGCCACCGATGAGATCGAGTGCGAAGATGCCAGTTGTTTTGTCGAGTAAAGCTTCGGGCGCGCGAGGGCCCCAAGGTGAACGTTGCACGGTACGGAAGGTACGATCGGAAAGAAAGTAGAGCCACTTACCATCGTTTGAAAAACCAGGGCTGTAGCTGTCGAGTCGATCCGTTGTTACGACAATTGGTTTTGAGTCCTTCTGTTCCGTGTCCAGCAAATAGATACGTTGGATCGCGTTCGAGCTAGCATCTGTGAAGGCAAGCCAGCGGCTGTTTGCCGACCATGCTAAGTCTGGATAATCGAATGCCGAACCATCGGACGATTGAACTACTCGGCGGCTCTCGCCCGATTGCACATTGAGAATCCAAAGAATCTGATCTCGATCCGTATACGCGATCTTGGAGCCGTCAGTCGAAGGCTTACTACCGTAACGCAAGACCTGCGCGTCCGAAGTAATACGACGAGCCTTGTCTGCGGTACCATTGGCAGGAGCGGACCAGAATTCTGTTTCGCCCGTTTCATCGCTCAAGTAGTAGATCTGATTCGAC
>PKCQ01000367.1 GCA_002862265.1 Planctomycetaceae bacterium
CTTGCCACCGCGTTTGCGGACGTGCAAAAGGGCTCGGCAAAAAACTTCTTCGCGAATTGCTTTTCCATGCAAGCCTACGAGCTCAGGCAAATCCGCCATCGCTGGTTGACATGAAAGCTCCCGGCACTCTCTAACAAACATTTGCCTCCTTGCATCCTGAAGTAACAATTCGTCGCAACTCCAGCCCTGGCCAGTGCTAGCAAAGCTGGCTGCCACGAGCTTCTCTAGTTGCTTTGAGGGAGGGAATTCCTGGGGCTTCCGAAAATCTTGCTCTGTGAGAACAGATAGGCGTGCCCCTACTCTAGTCTTCTGCCCGGAAGCAACCTGAACGAAAGCGGTGCCTCCAAGGCAACAAAGCCAACCAATGCTTGCAATAACCAGCCGCTGGAATCGCGGTTTTGGGAGGTGATTTCCGGGGATTCGGGCGTTTTCTAGGTGGAATAGCTCCATTTTCGGGGAAGTAGGTCGAGTCTTTCTTTCAGGAACATAGAAAATTACCTATCTTGGCTAATCGCAACTCGCGACATGTTTTGCCACTTGGCAGACGCGAGGCAAGGACGTCCGAGTTATCTTCGCCTTGCCGAGGCCAGTCATTTCCAGGGATCGGTCAAATGGAATTTCATAAACGCTATTGTAGACGAATCAAATTGAACAATCTGCTCGGGCTTGTCGCCATTTTCGTCCTGCCGTTTTTTTCCAGCAAGTTGAACGGCCAGCAGCATTCAGCTTCCTCGAAAAGTCCTCAAGTCGTTGATACAGGTGCGTCGGCGTCGGCGCTAACGGAATCCAGAGTCCTGCTGGCTCGCCCCCCCCCCTCTGCAGCTCACCATAGCTCGGCAATTTTTCTGTCACCTCGCGCCGCTAGGTTGACGGATCTCAAAGCCACGTTGACCGATGCGGCTGCGAAGCTCGACGCAGACGCTTTACCCAATCCAAAAGTTGCTGGGAAACGGCTGGCTGCTGCTCTGGTTGCAGCAGAAAGTCACATTCAAATCGGTACGCCTAACGGCGACAACTGGGCCAAATTCTTGAAGCTAGAAGCAATTCGTGCACAGGTGAAGACCGAGACACCGAACTTGGCACTAATTGCTGAACTTGAGAAGAATTTGCAGCAGAACTTTCTAGGTCTTGCGCAGCCCGTCGTGCTTGAGCTGCGATCAGCCGTTAACATGTTCCGCAGAGCGAAGCGTTATGGAACCAATCCTCAAGGTACCATTACGGGATTGACTCGACAAATTAGTCAATTATCTGACTTGCTTGAGCAATCTCCGAGCGATACAGAGCTCGCACAGAATGTAGGTCGCCTTGTCAACCTGTTGTACCAGTGCGATCAATCCCCAGAATTGTTCAAGGCACTACGCAGTCCTTTCGCCGCATCAAACCTGCAGATCTCCGTCAATGAAGCTTTCTTAAATCGCGTCTTAAGTCGGTCGATCGCTCGACCTGCCCCCGTCGACGAATGTATCCTGGGAACGCGAGTGCTCGGCCAAGCATGCCTGCAAGGTAATGTCTCTGCAGATGTACAAACTTGCAACCACGCAGTCTCAGTCGAAGTCAAAATGGACGGGGTGATGACGACCCTCAACCGCGGCTACAACCGCGGGGTGGTGCTTGGCACCAGCAGCTCATCTCCGGTCCATTTATCGAAACACATTGTTGCCTCAATAGAAGGTGTTTCAGCTGAGCCGGCGAAGGTCACCACCAAGTTGGCGACGCAAATTAATTCGATCTCCCACAAATTGAAACTGGTCCGCAAGATCGCTAAAAAGAAAGCAGCTCAGCAGAAGCCCGTGGCAGATGCCATTTCCGAGAGGCGGCTGCAAAAACGACTTCGAAGCGAATATGACACTGAAGTCGATGAGCAAATTGACAAAGCCAACGCACAGCTTGCGGACGCCGACTCAAAGTCGCCGTCCAATCCGGTTCTCAAGCGGCTCAACATTCCGCGTCCCGCGGTGGCACTCCAGTCAACGAACGACCAAATCGTTGGGAACGTTGTGCAAGCTGCTGCATACCAACTTGCCGCCAGCGAACCTTGCCCAATCGTCAAACCCGAACAATCCGACGCGATCATCGAGTTGCACCAATCGATGGTGATGAACGCACTCCAGAGTTTCCTCGGAGAACGAACGATCCGCGATTCGGATCTCCGGAGTCTGGCCAAGCAATTCCTTGGCAAAGTTCCTGAGGACATGAGGCAACCCGACGAAGCTTTCACCATTTCCATGGTTGGATACAATCCAGTGATCGTGGATTTGGACGAAGGGTTGGCGAAGTTAACCCTAAGATTTAGCCGCCTAGACGGCGCAGATCGTGAGATTCGCAATGCGATCGTCAAAGTAGCTTATCTCCCAGTGTTGGAGGAAGGCAAGCTCGTCCTCCGGCGAGAAGGTGACGTAGAGGTCGAACTACCTTCAGTTCGCAGTGCGACTACACGCACCAGCTTACGATCGGCTGCTCGCTCAAAGATGCGTCCGATCTTCAAGGAGGAAATCGTTCTGGAAAAGCTGAACCTGAAGCAATTGATGCCTCAGGCTCCTGAAGTGAAACTCAACCATCTTGAAATCCAAGATGGTTGGCTGCAACTAGGTGTTCGCTAAAAACCGCCCATAGTGGGATTCGCCAGAATTCCCTGACTCAGGCAGTGGGTTTTCAGACTTCCTATCACGAATCGCACGTCGGTAGAGAAAAGAACTCCGGAGAATCCCACTTAAGTTTGGGCTAGATCTTTACGGGCTTACCGGTCACGCGACGAACGGCTACCCATTGGCCGCAGTGCATCAGCCAATGAGCACCTTGCATCATCAACAGCGCACCTTTCGTAGGTGCGAACTCGACACCAGTTTCTTGGTCAAGCTCCTCAGCGGTCATCTGCTCCAAGACGGCCATAGTGCCTTCGCGTTGAGTCTTGTAAGTCGCCATGAGCTCTTCCTTACTTGCGAATGCCGAGGCGTCGTTGTT
>PKCQ01000063.1 GCA_002862265.1 Planctomycetaceae bacterium
GGTTAAGTCTCTTCCATTGAACAGCTCGACCTTTTTTCCAAACTCAATTTTCGACAGATCAGGTGGCAACGTCGGTATCGGTGGAATCCGCTTACCAGTGAATGTCACCGTTTTTCCAATGGTACCATCGGCGGAGAAGTAATCTACTTTGCCGTCTAGCTTCCCCTCACGCAGACCAACACCCACCTTGCGTTTGGTGACAAACTTGCTTCTTTCTTTTGTTCGAACCGACTTGATTGGGAAATAAATTCGTCCATTGGCGATCTTCGTCACTTCGAAGGGACCGTCCGAGCCAATGTAAACCCGCATACGAACGACCGGCTTTCCGGCCGTCTGAGAAATGCTCATCCAAGCCGGCTCGTTTGATTCCAGCTCAAGAGACCAGTCTCCCATCAGTTCTTTCGGAATGCCATCCTCTGCACCCAGATTTCTACTCGTCAGAAGAGCGAAAACCAGAAGAAGCCCCAGCCTTGAATTCGTTGTAACGTTGTTCATTTCAAATTCACCCTTGTCTACTCTCCGAAAGAGACGGAAGATTCGAGCAAGTTGTCTCTGGCGTCCCTACTCAACCTGCTGGGCAAATTTAAGGTAATGCCGCGGAACTTGAATAATACACTACAAGCGACAGTAATCTTGTCAACATTCGCGGCAAAGGGGAACCAACGCTTTAATCCTGTCACGGCAGGTAGCCGTGAGGACAGCGCCGCTTCGCTAACGCGTCCAAGTCCCCAAAATACCCTGCAAACTTCACTTTGCGCTGCATTCCCAGCGATGCAGTCTTGTTGATTCGGCTAGGCTCGCCTATCCTTATGCACTTGTAGTAAACGCACGCATGGATCGGACGAATGAGATGCTTGGCTGCATTGGCCAGGTGGTTCGATCGCGAGATACCCCCTGAGCTAGGCGCTCAGCTTCTCGACAGAGCGAACGTTGTTTTTCGCTCAATCTAATGCCGCCATCTATCGGTCAAATTGACCCGCTGGAAAAGCTGCTGCCATTGTCAAAACGCAACCCATCCGTGACATGCTTGTTGGTCCGGATTGCTTAGGAAGCATTTTTGGTTTGAATATCGAATCTTCTAGAATCGGACTCAGCCACTTCCAACCCGACATCCCATCGTATTGCAAGAATACAAACCGAAACACATTTTTTAACGAACAGGAAAGATCAGAATGCAAGAAGGCACTATCAAGCGCATCACCGACAAAGGCTTTGGCTTCATCGCTCAGGAAGGAAGCAATAAAGATATGTTCTTCCACAGCTCGGCTCTCGTGGGTGTCAACTACAACGACCTTCGCGAAGGCCAAAAAGTTACCTTTACCGTCGGCGAAGGACCGAAGGGCCCACGTGCAGAGAATGTTCAGCTAGCTGACGACTAGATCTGATCAGCTCTTGAGCAAAATTAAGCATCAGATAGGCCACCGCTTCTTCGACCTGCGGGGCTTTCTGGAGACCGCGCTGATGAGCAAATGGCCAGTCATCACAATTGCGACGGTTGGCTGAATTCGTCGAACGAAACTCGCTCAGGTCTCGCGGCGTATCGCAAGGCGATGTTAGTGATTGGCAAATTGCAATATCCTCGGATATTGCATTCGCTCACCACGAGGGACTTCGCGAGCACTCTCGTTTGAGTCAGTTTCAGGTCAAAGCCGTTCTACTGTTCCAAAGTCGCTGCGACTCGCCTTGCCTGCTGGAATCGGCCTACTAGATCTCTATGCACGACGGCAGGCGGCCACAAAATATGTGGTAGAAACCGCCGAGGAACGAATCACAGCCGTAATCACGCTGTCCACTAAAGTGCCGAGGTTCCAGCCCTGGTTAGTCTGCTCTCACAGGCAGCTCAAGTAATCGTCCGCTATCCGCCTTGCCAACATAGAGTCGAATGCAACAAAGACATTCGCAGTCTAGAATGCCCCTGAGACGGATCTGCGATTACTATCTTGCGTCCTTCACTGGCTTTCGCAGTGAAGTATGGATTCTTTCGGCGATTACCTTCGTGAACCGAGCGGGATCCATGGTGATCCCCTTTCTCTCGCTGTACCTAAAGGCGGACCAGGGTTTCAGTCTTGCGCAAGTTGGTTGGGTGATGTCTTGCTTCGGTGCAGGAGCCGTTGGTGGTTCTTGGATCGGCGGAAAGCTCACGGATCGATTTGGCTTCTACTGGGTTATGGTACTGTCGCTGTTAGCTTCAGGCGTAGCTTTTGTCGCATTGCAATGGATTCGAGGCTTTTATCCGTTTTGCATCGCTGTTTTCTTAGCGATCTTGATTGTCGATTCCTTTCGTCCAGCTCTATTTGTGTCGATTCGCCACTATGCCAGTCCAGAAAATCGTAGTCGAGCCGTAACGCTGGTACGACTGGCAATTAACCTTGGCTTCAGCATGGGGCCTGCTATCGGTGGACTCATCATCACCTTTTGGTCCTACCACGGCCTTTTCTGGGTGGATGGGCTGAGTTGCCTTGGCGCGTCCGGCCTGATGTTTTTTACGCTGAAACCTATCTCAGGAAGCGACGAGCAAGAAGAGCACTCGCGTGCATCGCTACGAAGTCCCTTTACGGACATCCCCTTCTTGTTCGCACTGTTCGCGCAATTCGTAATCGGGATCGCGTTCCTCCAGTACTTCAGTACGATGCCGATCTTCTACCGAGATGTACATCAGCTTGGCGAGGTAAAGATTGGATTGATTCTCGGTCTCAATGGCTTGCTCATTTTTCTATTTGAGATGCCACTGATCAAAACCTGTGAAGATCGCAAAATCGCGGTTTTCACTGTGCTACGCTGGAGCAGCTTGCTGATCACGGCCAGTTTCGTAACCGTGCTTGTCTCCCGGCATGCTGCAACACTGTGGATTGGCATGGCAATTTTGACTTTCGGCGAAATGCTCAACTTCCCTTACATGAATCGCTTCGTCTACGATCGCGCCGACCAAGGTCGTCCGGGCGCTTACATGGGAGCTTTCA
>PKCQ01000140.1 GCA_002862265.1 Planctomycetaceae bacterium
ATGCCGATGATGGCGATCACCACCAGCAACTCGACGAGCGTAAAACCGCAACGAAATACTGCGTACTGATGGCTAGCGACTTGATTGATTCTTCGCTTCATGATCTATCCCTATGCTTGGATAAAAGCTAGTTCTTTTCTTGATCGACCTGATCAGTGTCCTTGGACACTTCAGACCGCCTGTTCGCTTCAGGTTCCGATTCCGCTTTGGACTCCGAATCCAACTCCAAAACAGGCTCGACTTCCGACCCCCTATTTCGTAGCTGTACCGGCCAGCTTGTCTTCAATTCGGACGGCTCACCCAATGGATAGCGAATCACCACTCGCATGACTCCTGCGCCTTCTTCGGACTCGCCGTCAACCGATAGCTCTGCTGTTTGCTCCTCTACTGCAACTTCAGTCGTCTCAAATCGTCCGCCAACCGCTGCAGCTTGACGAGCAAACTCAAGCACTTCTTTGGATTGCATCATTTGCTGTCGCTGCGATTCCGCTAAGCGTATCAACACGAGCGATTGCACTGCCTGCAAACCCAACAGCCCCGCCACAGCGAGCACAACAAGGACCAGCATCAGAATCGCGGCTTGACGCCAGCTTCTACTCCGAGACATCGCTTCCTCCCTGCATCGAACCATTGGCCTGAAGGTCGAATTCCTCTTCGAAAACTCGGATTCGCTTCAACCACGTTAGCTGCCGCTGGGATGTCGTTTCTTCTAATTTCGCTACTCCAACCTGATCAGGCCATGGTTTAGTGTAGCCGTGCCCCCAACTCAGCTCCCATCTCAACAACGGCAGTGCTCCGGATTCATCAATACGCCAATTGCAAGATACGGGACTAGGAAGCACCCAGCTTTGCTTGCCTACTAGAGTTCCTTGTGACTTATGAGTTCGGATCACCTCGTCACCCTCAAGCTCATAGGTGAATTCCTCGTTGCCAGCACTGAGCACCAGAATTTCATCAATCTCAGCGGACGTGCTCCGATGGGCATCGTCGCAGAATCTCTCTCGCAATAAATTCAAACGTTGCCATCTATTGATATGCTCGACGGCACGATGATGAGAAGCATAGGTCTGATAAACAACCGACATAGAAAGCGTCGTCAACGATCCGGCCACAACGATCATTACTATAGTGTGAACCAGCGAACCCCCCCCCCGACTTGTATCTGCCTGCCTTTGGTTTTGCCATCTTTTATTCATCCAACTGCTCCTGAGAGGTTGGAGTAGACTGCACTCGCTTTTCCAGCACCCAAAAAGTCAGCTGTCTGGGCTTGATTACCTGACCACCGTATCGGCAACAAAGGCTCAGGTCGACTTGCTTAGCGTCGACGGGCGAATCGATCTCCCTCAGCTCTGCTTCCCAGCGGAGATCAGAAACCCGCTTCGATAAATCTTCAGAAATCGGCAATTCAGCGATCCTGGACTCAGTCACCTCTTTCGCAGACCACGAACCAATTTGTTCGCGTGCATTCAGCAGTTCACAGGTTAACCGTGAACTGAGCTCCCTTTGCTGCAAACCGCCCTTGATTTGCACGGCAAAGCGCAGCACCAACCCGGATGCCACTCCCAACACAAGAACGGCAACCACGGTTTCAGTAACACTGATGGCTCTGCGATTCATAGCAAACTCAAAGTCGAGTCCAACCAATCTCTTGACATTGCGAAAACCTACTCAAGTGCGAGGATGAGCCGCGCCAGGCTCGAGATGACAGCCAACCCGAAAAAACCAATCACCAATCCCGTGAGGATCGTCACAGAGAACACGCACACTTGCACCAAAAGTGAATAACGCGCTAACATCCGCTCGACCTTCCATGCCGAAAGCTGTCGCAGTCCCCAGACCGGATCTCGGGCCCAGTCAACACCAATTACATCCTCAGTGAACAATTCCATCTCTCGTTTCGCCACCGTACCCGACTTCTGCATTGCGGCCGCCAGTTCTTCTCCAGAACGCAACCTTTCCGCGATCTGCCGAAAATTAGCTGCAACAAAACCAACCGGAACCAGCCGTCCACTGCAGTCAAAGGCTTCGGGTAGATTCTTCTCTTCCTCCAATGCCCGCGACAAGGCAACAAACCCTGCTCCGTTGTAATAATGCCCCGTCAGCCATCCAAAGACCGGCATTTGCAATACAGCTGGAAAAAGCCAAATCACAAAACCGATGCCAGAAAACATCAGGATCCACCATACAAAAATAACGATCGGGACGGCAAAGTAGCTAACCGACATGTCAGATATCCAAACCAGAAGTTGCATCGATCCAGTCATCTCGATGCCAAACTCATCGAACATGTCGACAAACGTGGGCAAGATGAGCCAGGCCATAAGCCCCAGAATGGGACCGACTTTGACGAACCAAAACAAGACCATCATTCGCCCGAAAAGTCGCTCTGCCTCCATTTCCACATTCAGCGGTGACATAACCTGCGAAGGCGCGGCTTCCTCTTCTTTCTGCTTCCCGAAAAGATGTTGCATTCGCGGCGCCAACCTCTCATAGGCGCCTTGGGCTACACCTCGCATCTCTAGTGCCATAAACCAAGGAATACCTGCGGCCAGATCTTCCTGCAACTCCCGCGAACGACGACGCAGCCAGCCAACATTGTGTTCCGCCAGGAAAGTCGCCAAAGCTTGCTGCCGCTCGAGTTCATCTACCTGGAACGCCATGTGCAACATTGCGTCGCGTTCTAGCCTCCGCCTTTTCCAAAGCACAACAAAGCCAGCTGCGGCAAGCAAAATCGGCCACGCCACGGCAGTTCCATGCGCCGAACTCCGAGAGAAAAGAGGCCAAACAGCAGCATCAAAACGATGCTTGCCTGCACCGCGCTGAGTAGCCATGATCGTTTTGCATTGTCCATACTGCCCAATGATAAACGCACCGCCAAGAATAGGCTGAGTGCGATTGGAACGAAAATCAGGCAGTTGGAAGTCTGAAAAAACATATCAACAAATCAT
>PKCQ01000657.1 GCA_002862265.1 Planctomycetaceae bacterium
AGCTTCGCCGGTATGTAGCACAACCGCATCACGTGAGAGTAGAATATGCGGTTGTGCTGTCTACTGTTTCCGAGGTGGCTCCAATGCCAGACCCGATGCCGTCAAAATGGGGGGCCAACGTTGAGCTGGCGGAGGTACCCCTCAAAGCACAGGCGACGATGTGAGCCCTGCTTTTGCGGAGAATTCAATGGATCCGAAGCCGGAATCCTCTTCAGGGGAATCACCTGGGAATCTCCCAGGAGCCAGCCACGCGTCTCAAGAGAAGAAGCCAGAGACTAAAGAAGGAGACAATCAAATGAGCGAGAAGGCAATCTTGGCCGGTGGATGTTTTTGGGGAATGCAGGACTTGATTCGTAAAATGCCAGGAGTCCTCGAGACTCGAGTGGGCTACACCGGTGGCGACGTGAAAAATGCGACCTATCGCAACCACGGAACGCATGCAGAGGGCATCGAAATCGTTTTTGATCCGAATGCGACGAGCTACCGCAAGCTGCTGGAGTTCTTTTTCCAGATTCACGACCCTACCACGGAGAATCGCCAGGGTAACGATCTCGGTTTGTCATACCGTTCTGCGATCTACTACACCTCTGAAGAGCAAAAGAAAGTCGCCATCGACACGATTGCAGACGTCGACGCGTCGGGCTTGTGGCCCGGAAAAGTGGTCACCGAAGTCGAACCAGCAGGAGACTTCTGGGAGGCAGAGCCAGAGCATCAGGATTATCTTGAGCGGAATCCCGGCGGTTACACCTGCCACTACGCTCGCCCCAATTGGGTTTTGCCCAAGAGAGAAAAAGCGGTAGACCAATAAGCACGTCGTTACGCCTGAGGCGGGCAAGATACATAGCGTGACTCAGTTTTCGCTTTGATCCACGCGAATCGTGTAGGCAGCACCGTTGATAATGCTTCGGTCACCAACGTAGCGATAAAAGCCCGAGTCCGGATCATTGATCGTCTGCACTGTGGTGGCGCAAAAGACGCTAAGGTACCAACGTCCTGGCGAAAGTTGATGCGACAACTTCTTGTTTGCTCCAGACCGTAGATCGAAGAGGGCGGAGTTGCTCCGGAAAGCGATGGTATCTTTGCACAACAGCAAGTGAAGATCTACGTTTTTTACTTTCGAAGTCATTTCGATCGTGATGTTACCAGCTGACTCGGGAACATCGAAGGCGAAGTGATGGTACTGCCGATCACCAATTTTGGTCAAGGCTGGTTGATCGTCGCTGGTACTGTGCGACATCTCTCGAGCATCGCCTAGCTTCAAAGTTGCCTTGAGCCTGGGACGACCTGTTCCACTTAATGCATGCAGAAAGCATGCTTCTGTAAGGGCGAGCAATTCACCTTCGCTGCTGCCTTCCGGGTGACAGCCAATGTTCACGATACGGCCATCCGTTTCCTTTGCTTGATAAGCCCATATCGCCGCACCGCCATCGATCTTGTGCCCCGGATGACTATAGCGTGCCAACACCTCGACTCCTGGGAGATCCGCGGTGGTGTCGAGCCAGTTTCCGTTGTTGTGATACACACTCAAAATGGAACTATCTTCACCAAAATCTCGATATCGCAGGAGCGGCGAATCCTGAGGGATCTGGTGTCCCACTCTCGTTTTCTTGATTCCAGTGTTCAGCGTATTGAATGGAAAGATGTGCAAATAGCCCAACCGTCGCTCGGAGCGTTTGTCTACATTGCGACCACTTAGGAATGAGCCAGCACATGACCCGCAGTAGCTGCCACCCGAGCGATAGAAACTCCGGAGGCGATTCCGGCCATCCTTCGTAAGAGACTTACCGTGCGATGTCGCTCCACCACCATTGACATACAGCATCCGAAAACGCGGTGATCCATCCGGGTACAACAGAATGCCGTTCTCGTCTTCCGCACTACCAATGAGAAAGTGGTTTTGCCTGGTTACATCAGAGCCAGCATAGTATTCATATTCCAAACCAATCGACTCAGCGGCATGTAGCCTCTTGCGACTTGTAAGGCTCTTGCCGCTGCTCATGAATATGTCTTTGTAGAAACCGTCTGGCGAACGCGCAGGAGTGTGCAGCACAGTATCGCGATCGATCTTCCTGTCCGTGCAAGACCGAAGTACGAGTTGGCGAAAACCTTTACGCGGAATGGTTGCTCCATTCGTTTGCGTTAGCAGCATTCCAATGATTTCGTTCTCCGGATCTACCCAGACGTAAGTGCCATCTGAGCCAGAATGGGAGAATACCCCCCCGGCTTCCTTGACACTCCATCCCAGGCCGTAGCCAGTTGCTGCTTCGATGAGCTTGGACTGCGGAGAGATCATTTCTTTAACGGTATCTTCAAACAAAATTTTTTGCCCTTTGTATGTTCCGCCGTTGAGCAGCATCTGACAGAACTTGGCATAGTCGAGAGCGCTGGAAACCATTCCGCCGGATCCACGTGGAAATGGCCAATCTGGCTTATCGCCCGGAGTCCAGCCTTCCTTCCACGTTCCATCTGCTTGACGCTTCAGCACAGTCGACATGCGAGTGTTGTCCGCATCAGACTCATGGTTACAGCTATCAGACATCTTTAAGGCCTCGTAAATCCGACTTCTCAAATGCTCCTTGTACGATCCGGTCTGTTTTTCAATGAGCGCCGCCAGGATGTTGTAACAGGCATTGTTGTAGGAGTAACTTGTGCCAGGTTCTTTCTCAGGTGCAATGTTCGCGAATCTATCCACTTCAAGTCTCAAATCGGGCGCTTGAGGATGTATCTCGGATTTCTTGAGCAGTGGTGTTAGAAACAAAGGTTTGATGCGACTGCCGCTAGTGTGCGTTAACAAATGACGCAGCGTGACTCTCTTCCAGCCGTCCGTGTCGAATGCGGTCAAGTACCGACCAATTGGAGCATCTAGCTCCAGTATTCCATCTTCGACTAGGACCAGAATCCCCACTGACGTGACCGCCTTGCTGTTGGATGCCATGCGAAATAA
>PKCQ01000561.1 GCA_002862265.1 Planctomycetaceae bacterium
CTATGAGTCCCGTATTCTGCAGGTTCTTCTCGATGAAGTAATCAACCGGATGGTCGGTCGGGTCACCGACGTTCGGGCGTTCAATACGCTCAAAGGCCCAGTGATTCCCCCATTTAGCGCCCGACTCGATCCATCGTTTCAAAAAATCTTTCTGCTGGTCCGAGAGCGGCCGATCCAGTTCCCCGGGCGGCATCAGCAGACTGTCGTCGTCAGAAACGATGCGTTGGTAAAGTTCACTATGTTCCAGATCACCGGAGCGAACGACTGCATAACCTCCTCGGTCGCGTTTAACATCCCGCTCTACATCCAGGCGCAGTTCTGACTCCTCGGCGACTTTGGCGTCGGGGCCGTGGCACTGGAAACATCGGTCAGAAAGGATCGGGAGGATGTCGCGCGCGAATTCGATCTCTTTGCTGGGATGATCTTCACCGATCGAAGGCACTAATAGTTGCACCATGACGAGTAGCGATAACGATGCAACGGCACCGCAACGGCAGTTGAATCTCATAGCAATCCAAGTACGGAGACTCTAGGAGGCGGGAGCATGCTGGACATTTGCGGTCGCCACTCATGGCGATAAGACCGCGGATAATCCGTCATTGTAGTCGAATCAGATCAACCTCGGGCTGGTCAAAGGGTCCAGCAATGCAAAGGATGCTCTTCAGCCGAATTGCTTCCAGGCCTAGTTTAAACCTGGACAGCATTGCCGCAAAAACTCAAGAGTATTCATGCCACCAACGTTCACCAAATCCGGACTCCTCTCGGTCCGGTCTGGACAGGTAGCCGTTTAAAAATCCCGCGCGGAACTCTTACCGGGAAAGTTGGGTGTTGAAGACGGGCAAACGCCAAATGGCTACTTCTTTGCCCGTTTCTCTTCCAATTCCTTGCGGTGGCGAGCATTGCGATAATCGATGACATCCCAAGCCAAACCTACCTTTTCCATGATTCGAATGGTGATGAACGTCACATCTATTTCCCACCACTTGTGACCATGCTTGGCCATGGTTGGATGAGCGTGGTGGTTGTTGTGCCAGCCTTCACCGTAGGTCATCAAAGCTACCCACCAGTTGTTGCGACTGTCGTCCTTGGTTTCGTAATTCCGGTAGCCCCACATGTGGCTAGCAGAGTTGACGAGCCATGTGGAATGAAGAACAGCGACCATGCGGACGCCGACTGCCCACACCAACCATGACAGAGCAAGCGTCATACCGCCTATCCAGTAGCCAAGTCCGAACAGTATGCCGGACAACGCCAAGTTGACTGGAACGAAACCGTAGTCGAGATTGCGGATAAATTTATCACGATAAAGATCAGGAGCCCATTTTTTGAGATACTCGACGCCGTCCTTACCGCCAACTTTAAATGCAAGCCAAATGGCGTGACTCCAAAACGAGCCTTCGTGCGGAGAGTGTGGGTCACCCTCTTGGTCACTCCTGGCGTGGTGCAGACGGTGATTTGCAACCCATAGACACGGAGGACCTTCACCTGCCAAGCATCCGACCGTCGCGATCATTCGCCTTGTCCAAGATTGTGTCTTAAAACTGCTGTGTGTCAGCAATCGATGGTAGCCCAGGCAGATTCCAACACCGCCGCAAACCCAATGCAAGAAGAAGACCAAACCAAGCCCGGACCAAGTAAAAGTCCATGGTGCGGCAAGAACAGTCACATGAATCAAACCTAGCCAGATGAGAGCTCCCCAATTGATGTTATTTGCTCGAGCCACATTAGGGCGGCCAGAAGCCCATTTCAATGTGCTGGCTTCGGTCGCCGAACTATTGAGCAACTGAGAAACATCTTCCTCTGTCGCTGGTTGGACGGTCGGATCAGTCGCTTTGCGATAGTGCCGCCTATTGGAACGTCGACTTTGCTTTGTACTCATAAGAGCTCACTTGTGTTTTCATAGAACGCCGGACCAGGACTCCCTTGTCCCCTACCCACGTTTTGGTTTGTGTTATTGTCTCCGCTTGCCAATACCCCGTAAACCCGGAAACTGCCGTAACGTGCCTTCTTAACCGGATTTACGTCGAATTGTCCATCCTCCTCCTGCTATGCCTGCGACAAGACGCCATACCGTGGGGCTGGTTAGCCAAGCGATCACCGTCCGGATGCCAGCCCATTGGCGGTACTAAGTGAGCAAACTCTATCAATTCGCCGGATATCTCGAATATTTCAGGGACACCAGCGAGAACTTTTGGCTGAGCCCGAAAATTGACTGACGGAAGTTGCTGGCTGATTCCCTTTGCTTACGGCAATGGTGCATTAGAGGCCGCTTCGATCGAATGCTTACGAAGTAAATCAAAAAAAAGTTCCTGGCTGAGTAGCAGCCGGCGGCGTGTACTCGTATGGAGCCGAGAAACCAAGCGGAATTCCAAGTGCCCAGTAAATGAGTAGGAATATCGTCCAGCAGATCAAAAAGCAAACGGAGTAGGGAATCATCATCGCACCCACAGTCCCAATCCCAGTACCTTTCACGTAACGCTGGCAGAAGACAACAACTAGTGGAAAGTAGGGCATCATTGGCGTGATGATATTTGTCGTGCTGTCGCCGACGCGATAAGCACACTGCGTCAACTCAGGGGAGATCCCAAGGAGCATCAGCATGGGGACAAAGATGGGAGCCAACATAGCCCACTTGGCGGAAGCGGAACCGATCAAGAGATTCACGCACGCGGAAATAAAGATAATTCCCACGATTGTTACCGGTGCGCCAAGTTGAGCTTGCTCCAGGAAGTTCGCACCCTTCACTGCAATCAGAATCCCGATCTGCGATTCTCGAAATGAAGCGATGAACAGTGCCGCAAAAAACACGAGCACTAAGTAATACCCCATCGACTCCATCACCTTGGACATACCCTTAATGATATCACGATGCGACTGAAACTTGCCCGATACGTAACCGCAGACAATTCCTGGAATCACGAAGAACAAGAAGATCAAGA
>PKCQ01000560.1 GCA_002862265.1 Planctomycetaceae bacterium
ACTTTGGCCATTGGAACGGCAGGAGCCAAGAACGCTGGCTTGCTGGCTACTAGAATCCTGGCCAACGAGGATGCAACTTTGCGTGAGCGACTTCGCGAGTGGACGCAAGCTCAGACGGCCAAAGTGATGGATGACAACGTTCTTTAGACTCAATCGAATCTCATGACTGCCCCCCAATCATCTGAAAGCAACACTAAAGACTACTTGCCGCCTGGATCTTGGATTGGCATACTTGGCGGCGGGCAACTGGGACGTATGTTCGCACACGCCGCGCAGCGAATGGGCTATCACGTTGCGGTTTATGAAACGCAGGCAGGATGTCCAGCAGCACAGGCTGCCGACCAGCACTTTTTACCGAAGGATGAAGCTGACGTCGCAGTGACATTGGACGCGATGGTGCAACGTTGCGATGTGACCACACTGGAATTCGAGAACGTCGACGCAGATCTAGTGCGACGTGCGGCGGCCAATATCCCAGCTCGTCCACGAGCCGAGTTCCTAGAGCTCTGCCAGAATCGAATCCGAGAAAAGGGATCGCTTTCTGAAGCCGGCTTTCCAACGACGCCGTTCCTCCCCGTGCATTCAGAGGAAGAAGTCCTTCAAGCGGCGGCTGAGCTCGGTTGGCCGCTGGTGTTGAAAACGGCAACGAACGGTTATGACGGCAAAGGACAAGCGATCGTTCGCTCTGCAGAACAGCTTACTGAAGTGTGGCCAAAGCTGGGAAGTGAAGATATCATTGCCGAGCAGTGGATAGAATTCGAGGCGGAAGTTTCGATGATCGCTGCGAGAAATGCTCGTGGTGACATCCAGTGTTTCCCACTGTTCGAAAACGATCACGAGAATCACATTCTGTTTGTGACTAGATGCCCCACGAGTCCACAGTTCCGCGGTTTGGAGATCGAAGCCCGTGAGATCTGTAGTGGTATTGCTGAAAAGTTTAGCGTTGTCGGATTGTTCTGCGTTGAATTCTTTGTTGCCAAGGACGGACGGCTCCTCATTAACGAGATCGCTCCACGGCCTCACAACTCGGGGCACGTGACCATGGATGCTTTTCAAGTCACGCAGTTTGACCAGCATGTTCGCGCCGTTTGCAATTTACCATTGCTAACCCCCGAGCAGATTCGTCCTGCCGCCATGGTAAACTTGCTAGGTGATGTTTGGACCATGGGAGAACCCAACTGGCGTCCAGTCCTCCAAAGCCCGAACGCTCACTTGCATCTATATGGAAAGGTCCAAGCTCGCGAAGGGCGTAAGATGGGTCACATCAACGTTTTAGACAACGACTCGACTACGGCTGCCAATTTGGCAAAAGGCTTACGCCAAAAGTTGCTCTAATAACTCTGGATGACTTAACCTACTTCACTTCACCCGAAGTCCCTGGAAGTGAAGCTGCTGCCATGGCGATTCGCGAAAGATCAACCGCAATCATGCCGCAGCAGCTTGTTCAGCAAAATTTCCGAGAGAAGCAAGCCTCAATTGAACGCACTTCCCTAGTAGTCCATTGCTGCAAGAGCGGCCAAACGATGGTCCCAACTCGATCGAGCTCTCAACTCAGCTGACCGTCTCTCTTGCACCCACTTCAAAACATGCTATTGGACTTGGTATCAGCCATTCTCATAAGCCATTGATGCCAACGGCTGTGCCGAAGCTAACAGACTTTGTTGACCGCTGGGCTAGGCCTGCCGAACTCAGACTCACTGGATCGGAGCGTAGACCATGCAACTCCACTGCAAGAGCTGACTCATCCAAATACGGTGGCATTCCAAGTGCGAGTTGGCGTGTTGAGCTCCCATTGCCGACATGCGGCTACTCAAAATCATGAGTATTCGACGCCTTCATCAGATCTGCGAAATCTCCTGCAACGACAAGCTCTGCACCACCATCGGCGATACCCACGCAGCCTCCCCTCTAAGGAACATCTTTGCAATCTCCCAGATTCTTGATCTCGCGATTGCGAATAACATTGCTCACTTCAGTTCTTTAGACAAGCACAATCGACTCCAACTCAACCATGCCAAGCTCTCCACCGCCAGAACAAAAAAGAACACCTAACGCATCCTCATACCCAAGAAACTCATTCTGATCGGAGGACGCCCTAACTCATCACAGCATTTGTGTTATTACAGCCCCATCCTCATGAGAACTAGCTTGGTCTCTTCTCGGTGACTGGGCCCATTGCACCCCGACATAACAAGAATCACGAAAAGGAGCACAACTAGCGGAGTGCGCGTCGCCGCGAACATTTGCAATTCCCAAAATTTGCTAATACGGGCGCTAAACTGTGAAATGCACTGCTTGTCCGTAGTCTGGGATTACATGCAATAGTCTGAAGGGTAGAGGGCAAGCTTCAGCACGGCTATTTCGCATTCTTCTTTCGCCGTGAAAACGGCAAATACAACAACCACAAACCTGTGCCCCAGAGTCCCAAAAGGATCAAACCGTTAGGCAGAAAAACCCACAGTTTCGCGTGATCGGAAAAGTAGCTACCATCGTGCAAGCCTTCGATCCAATCGGAACGCCGGAAGTTGAATGTCAACACTTCCGCATTACTGAGGTCCACTTGAACTTCCCAACTGTTCTTGCTCTGAACCTTTACCACACCCTTTCCGGGGCGAACATCGAGACGATCCACGTCGTCCCAACTGCTGATCTCAGCTTCCTTTACCCCAGATGCTGCATCCAAAATCGATCGCCAGTCGGCGACAGGCGGTTCACCTTTCGCTGCACCCGACACTGTTTTCGGCTGCACCCAAGTGACTTGCTTCTTGACTTGCAGTAGCAATCCGGAAATGATCACCAGAAGCATCGGGAGCAGAGTGAGAATTGCTCCCCAGCGGTGGAGTTTTCGAGACCACCAATTCCAATTCTTCGCCACTTGCCTACCTCCCTGTGCTATGGCAACTGTACAAGCTCGTTCCCACCGCGCGTTCCAAGAGCG
>PKCQ01000046.1 GCA_002862265.1 Planctomycetaceae bacterium
AGGCAGGCCCCTGCGAAGTACAGTTCAGCCGAGGCGCCAAGGTCGCTAAACGAGACTGCACAGTCTTAACGGTTCGACACCGCGACAGAAAACCCTGCTACGATTTCTGCGAAGCTCAAATATTCATCGACAACGAGTTGAACATTCCAATTCGCTATGCTGCCTACGATTGGCCAGAGAAAGTTGGTGGTAAGAAGGAACTGCTCGAAGAGTACACGTACATGAACGTGAAAACGAATGTCGGACTAACTGACAAGGACTTCGATCAGAAGAATCCAAAGTACCGCTTCTAAGCGAAAAGTAACACGACAGGCAACGCGAGGCTGCAAGGACAATCGTTCTAGCAGCCTTTTTTTCGTACACGGGTTCGAATGTAGTGGGAATTCCAGCATTCCTTGAGCCCGAACGCGTGTTTCGAGGAATTCCGAGGGTGTAGAGTATCTGCTCAGGCTTTCTGCCGGATTCCCTACCGCATTGACATTCGGCGAAGTCCTCATCTTCGATCGGTATAAACAATGAGTCACGTCTCACCGTCTTTATGGCAAAAACTACCGCACTTCGCGCTCTATGTTTTCATAGCACCTCAAACATTCCTATTTGCACAGCAAATGTCCGATCGGGAATTCAAACCTCTCGCGATGGAGCTGCGATTGGAGAGTGGCGGCGGCACAATGGTTCAGATTGCATCAAGCTCATCACAACATTCATACTGCTGTTGTTCATTACTCGGCATTGGCCAGAGTGCTAGGGACGGACGGCTCTCGCATAACTGTGCCAAATCGAGCGTGTGCGAAAGAGACACTTGCAGATGTGGATCTGCCAGTCATCGCAAATGCTGTGTCAGAACGGAACTCTGACGATTGGAGCATGCCAACGCCCTCTGCTTTCGAAGGGGTGGAGATTGACGCGTTAATGAAGTGGTTTGGGGCCGGAGGGCGCCTATTACTGTCTCCGACAACATACCCTTCCCAGGTGCCGCCAGCAAACTTGGTAAGTGGCTAGGCTTAGACGATTGGTCCAACGGAATCGCTGTTGTAGAAGGTGAAGAAGTCGGCAAAGTGAAACTTGGCAATCTGCCTTTCCAAATAGATTCCGGCTTAGTGCTAAAGAACCTGCAGCTGGGAAAGCCCTTCCTCGAGAACGACGTAAAGTAGGTGGAATGTTTCACAGACGCGGCATTCCGCAGGGGCCATTGAGTGGCTTCCTTAACTGGAGTTGCCTAGCGGCCAGAAGTCTCGAACCAAAACAAGCCAGGAAATTCGCCAGAAAAACCAAGGTTGCTTACTTGGCTAGCCCCAGATAGCGAGCCGTTGCGGGTGGCAAGCTGGGAAAGCGTCGAGTCGCCGCTTTTGGTGATGCAGCGACGTTCACCACGCGGAATTCTGGCTCAGGTCGTGGATTTGGCCGGAACTCGGGAACCTCGCCGCACAACCAAGACTTTCTCCGCCAAGTCGTTGCGTGGCTTGTCGATGGAACCCCGGGTAAAAAGCAGTTTGCTGCCCAGTCAAACGAAAATCGCGAACCTTTTTGAAGCTTCAAGCTCCTGTTCTCAAGTTCCCCACTGGCTCAAATCGAGAACAAAACGTAGGGTTAGCGTTCTGCTCACGGTGTAGAAGATCTCGCCTAAAATCCTTCGCCGGAACTCGCTGTTTCGAGACTCTTGGCGGACCCCCTTCGTGACCGAGAACGCCCTCAGGGCTGAATCCCCGCTTCGAAAACATCTGAATCGATCATGCCAAGATACAATCCCGCTGAAATCGAGCCCAAGTGGCAAAAGTACTGGGAAGAAAACAAGACTTTTCGCACTCCGGAAATGCCTGAGGGCGAGAAACTCTATGTTTTGGACATGTTCCCTTATCCGAGTGGCGAAGGCTTGCACGTCGGCCACCCGGAAGGCTACACGGCCACAGACATCGTCTGCCGATTCGCCCGCATGCGAGGCAAGACCGTGTTGCATCCGATGGGATTTGATGCATTCGGCTTGCCCGCTGAAGAGCATGCCATAAAGACCAACACGCCCCCTCGCGTCTCGACCGAGAAGAACATCGCTGAGTTCACGCGTCAATTGAAGATGCTTGGGTTCAGCTATGATTGGGATCGCGTTCTGGCCACCACAGATGTCGAGTACTTCAAGTGGACGCAGTGGATCTTCTTGGTGTTGTTCGATACTTGGTTCGATCCTGAGCAGAACAAAGGTCGGCCAATTTCGGAGTTGCCGATTCCAGATAAAGTTCAGGCCCAGGGCGAGGATGCAGTTGCGAAGTATCGTGATGGATTCCGCTTGGCCTACCAGGATGACGCCTTGGTCAACTGGTGCCCGAACTTGGGAACTGTCCTGGCCAATGAAGAAGTCATTGATGGCAAGAGCGAGCGCGGCGACCATCCAGTGCAACGCATTCCACTGCGACAGTGGATGTTGCGTATCACTTCCTATGCCGAAAGATTATTGGGTGACTTGGAGGACTTGGATTGGTCCCCAGGTATCAAGAAACTGCAAGCAGACTGGATCGGTCACAGTACCGGTGCGGAAGTCGATTTCTTCCTGGGTGCGGAGGCCGACTTCACAGACTGGAAGGCGAGCCGCGCTGAATCCGGAATGCCACAGAAGTTGGACGAAGACTTCTTGCGGATCTACACGACGCGCCCCGACACGTTGTTTGGTGCAACCTACATGGTCATCGCGCCCGAACACAAATTTGTGCCAAAATTGACAACTGAAGAACAGAAGTCAGCGGTAGCTCAATACTGCCAAGCTGCCTCTTTCAAGAGCGATCGCGAACGCACCGAGGACGATTCGAAAAAGAAGACCGGTGTATTCACCGGCTCTTATGCCATCAATCCGGTGAATGGCAAGCCAATTCCGATTTGGGTCGCTGACTATGTCTTGGCTAGCTATGGAACGGGCGCCATCATGGCCGTTCCTTGCCATGACAATCG
>PKCQ01000337.1 GCA_002862265.1 Planctomycetaceae bacterium
ATCAAAAGAAGGTGACGAATCAAAAGAAGGGGATGAATCGAATGAAGATGATGATTCAAACGAAGGGGATGAATCAAACGAAGGAACTGATAAATGTAAGAAAGATTTTATTGAGAAGGAAACAGAAGACTATCCTATGAATTCAATTCTTACTAAAAATGATTGTGTTGATTTAGCAAATAGTTGTAATAAAATACAGCCTTATTCTGATATGGTTTTATATGGTATCAATAAAGATACAGAGAAAAAATATACGAAAGCACAGGACGTGAAGGTTTCTCCTCAGTTCGGCATGTCGACCTCCAAACGGGCGAAGTATCGCTTAAACATGACCTGCCCGATGACTGCTTTGGAGAAGGCCTTACGATCATGGGCGACCAGATCTACCAGATCACCTACAAGAATCGAACTTGCTTCGTTTACGAGAAAGACACTTTAAAAAAAACCAAGCAATTCAACTATTCGGGGGAAGGCTGGGGGCTGGCAAACGATGGCAAGCACTTGTTCATGACGGACAAGACCAGCACCATCAGCATTCGCGATCCGGAAACCTTTGACGTCGTCCGAAAGTTGCGGGTCAAAGACGGACGAAAATCAATTGTCGAGCTAAACGAACTTGAATACTTCGATGGTCACATCTGGGCCAACATCTGGCGGCAGGACAAGATCGCAAAAATCGATCCTGAATCGGGAACCGTGGTTGCTTGGCTCGATTGCAGCACGATTTACCCAGCTAAGAACCGCGACAATCCCCAGGAAGATGTGCTCAATGGCATCGCCCGTGACACCGATTCTGGCCGACTCTTCATCACAGGAAAGATGTGGCCCAAGCTCTACGAGATCGAGATCCTCGACAAATAACTTGAAATGCTAGACGGCAAAGCCCTTGGTCACCTCGGCTTCTTGAAGCCTTCAAGACTTTCGGCAGACGCGCAAGACATGAATTGGCGGGCGAACCCGATAGCCAATTTTCTCGTCCGTTGTTAAGATCCGGCGATCTTTTCCGGACGAATCATAGTCCGCCATCCTCTCTCATTTTGCCACCTGTTTAGGAAGAACCTCATGGCCTATTTAGGCGTGAATGTAGACCATGTTGCTACCGTCCGCGAAGCTCGCAAGACCTATGAGCCTGAGCCGGCAACGGCCGCGGCGGTTGCCCTGCAGGCTGGAGCCGACGTCATTACGATCCATTTGCGAGAGGACCGACGTCACATCCAAGATCGTGACGTGCGAATCATTCGCGAAACCGTGCCTTTCGGTTTGAATTTAGAATTGGCCTGTGAAGAAGAAATCTTGGACATTGCCTGCGAATCGAAGCCTGACCAAGCCACTTTGGTTCCGGAACGCAGGGAAGAAGTGACAACGGAAGGCGGCTTGGACCTCACCGCTAAGCCAAACCGAGTTCGGTCTGCGGTCGACCGGCTCCAGATGGCAGGCATTCCAGTCAGTTTGTTCCTGGATCCCGCGATTGAGCAAATGGAAAAAGCGGCGGAGCTCGGCGTTGCTGCTGTTGAGTTGCACACAGGTTCTTATGCTCTTGCCTCGGGTGACTCCCAACAGAAAGAACTAAATCGACTCGTTTCTGCCGGCGCTAAGTGTGTCGAGCTTGGCATGAAACTTCACGCTGGCCACGGACTCAACTACCACAACGTCGGGCCTGTTGCGACCATCAAGGAAATGAGAGAACTCAACATCGGTCACAGCATCATTTCGCGTGCGATTTTCACTGGATTGCATGAAGCGGTCGCAGAAATGCGCCGGCTTATTGACCAAGCGTCGGGTTAGCGGTCACAATTTGCCTCCTAGACTTCACTTTTGGCCTCCCAATCACTTCCGAGCAGCAATATGACCCATCGCAAAGGTTCCGATTACGCCGGTCTCTCAGTCGCCATCGTGACTCCTTTGAAAGACGACGTACTCGATGTGGCTCGGCTGCGCGAACAGGTCGAGTTTCAGATCGAGGCTGGTACGACCTGCATCGTTCCCGTCGGAACCACGGGCGAGTCCCCCACGCTTTCCCACGAAGAGCACGAACGGGTAATCAGCGAAGTCGTCCAGATTGCTGCGGGCCGAGTCAAAGTCATGGCGGGAACCGGAAGTAACTCGACGGCCGAAGCGCTTCGACTGACGCGTTGGGCGGCCAAGGAAGGTGCGGATGCATCTCTTCAGGTCGCCCCCTATTACAACAAACCAACTCAAGAGGGCTTTTATCAGCACTTCAAGGCGATCGCCGAGGACGTAGCACTTCCAGTTTGTGTCTACAACATTCCGGGCCGAACTGCCAAAAATATTGAGCCTGAAACCATCGCACGCTTGGCCGAGATTCCTAATATCACCATGGTCAAAGAAGCGACTGGCTCGCTGGATCAGTGCACTCAGATAATCAACACGACGAATCTTACGGTACTCAGCGGCGATGACAGTCTGACGCTACCAATGATGAGTGTTGGTGCGGAAGGCGTCGTTTCTGTGGCAGGCAACATTGTGCCTCACGATGTGGTTGCGATGGTAGCGGCAGCGGCGAAAGGTGATTTTGATGCTGCAAGCCAGTGGCACCACAAGCTCTTTCCACTTTGCCGTGATATGCTCGGTTTGAGCACCAATCCGATTCCAGTCAAGATTGCGATGCGAATGCTCGGCCGCGACACTGGCCAACTTCGCTTGCCCATGACCCCCCTGGATCCCGCCCAGGAAGCTCAACTACGCAAGACCCTGGAAGAGTACGGTCTGCCCGTCTCCTAAATTGCGTGCAGCAGAATTCTCTTCTCACCCTAGCCAAGATACATGTTCAGGATCTGCCCCTGTACTTTGAGAGCTCTTACTAGTGCCCAAAGGTGCTGCGGCGAAAACTCAGTAGGAGCATCTGCGGCTAGAGAATCGAGCTCCCCCGTCACGGCGGCATGCTGGTCGTAATGAAGCGATAGCTGCAGCTGGA
>PKCQ01000542.1 GCA_002862265.1 Planctomycetaceae bacterium
AAGGAAACCAAAATGAAAAAACTCTTGAGGCTCATGAGTGAGTCTTTGAAGGCAATAGGGAATTGAAGATTGAGGCGACGATGACCGTGCTGCTAGAACCAATGAACGCGTACCAAGGCCATGCGATGTTGATGTCGAAGATTGGTAAAAGCAGTTTAATTATGAGTAGCAAGCATGCAGAAAAAATTAGTCCTGCTATCGCACCGATTTCACCGCAGCGAGGGTTTAGTTTTGAGAGTGCAAACAACCCTAACAGCAAGCCGACGGTCATTCCCGCGATTCCCAGCACTTCATTGATGACACTTCTTGTCGCGAAGGACGCAAGATACGCTATGATCATCTGAACGATGCCAAAACAAGCTGTCAGGATCCGACTCCACCGCAGAGATGAAGCTGCAGTTCGATCTTTTTGCGGAAACAGATCAGTCACGACGACTGCCGCTGATGAGTTGAGCGAGCTGGACAAAGTCGACATCGCAGCGGCAAAGACGCCGGCAAGCACAAAGCCGATGAGCCCTATGCCAGCTGGCAACTCATTCACAATGAAGTGTGGCAAGACACGATCGGTTTTCATTTCGGCTACGGCTCGACCTGCTTCTTCGAAGTACTGATAGAAGGCAGCTAGAGCAATTCCAAGAAACATAAAGAAAGCAAACTGCAAGGCGACGATAAAGCCGCTGGTAATTAAAGCCACCGAAGCATCACGTTGCGACTTGGCCGATAAATAACGCTGCACCAACATCTGATCGACGCCATGTGTTCCAAGCGTCAAGAATACCCCACCCACCAGACCTGCCCACAAGGTATTTGCTTTGGTGTAGTCGAAGGCGAGATCAAGGAGCTGAAAGCGACTGGTTTCCCTACCGAATTCAATCACGGATGCAAGACCACTTGGTAGCCTACCAGTAATGACAAGTAGAATCATGACTCCACCAGCCAGATAGACTAGAAGTTGCAAACAGTCATTCCAAATGACCGCTTTCATCCCGCCGACCAAGGTGTAAGCGATGGTTAAGATGCCAATCGCAACAATACTCACACCCAGGGACATGTCGAACATGGTTTGCAGCACCAAAGCTGTAAGAAATAGTCGCAGTGCATCACCAAAATTTCTCGCTATCAGAAAAATGACAGAAGCCACCTGTTGTGTCACTTTGCCAAAACGTTGCTCAAGCAACTCGTAGGCGGAGAACACTTTGCCTTGAAAATAACCCGGCAGCAGTACCAGCGTCACGAGGAATCGGCCAATGATGTAACCGATAGTGAGCTGCATGAAAGTCATGTTGCCGCCCTGGGCAAAGGTCCAGCCAGGGACGGAAAGAAAGGTGACGGTGCTGGTTTCCGTCGCAACGATCGAACCGAGGACTCCCCACCAAGGCAGATCGCGTCCACCGAGCAGATACGAATTCAGATCCTTCGAGCCCTTGCCCACCCAAAACCCCAGGGCAACAACCAGAGCCAGGTACGCGACAAATACCAACAGGTCGACAAGTTCGATCGGCATGTTCAAAATGAGGCTCTGGAGAGAAGAAAAAATTGTTTAACGACCAGCCGGAGACTCCGTCTTGCTTTGGATGGATCGGATTTCGATTCAGTGACGGGCTGTAGCTGAGCTCGGCAGGCGCTTCGGCATTTTCCCGAAGACCGAACGACGCTCAGAAAACCAAGCCGAAAGCCTCCGCTTTTCGCTATCGGACTGCCCCTCCTCAGTTTAGCCGATCTCTAGCTCTAGTTTTGCATTCCCCACACGTACCGAATCGAGAATCTTCGTGAACCAGGTTCGCACAACCGAACAACGCAATCCAGCTTCGATGGAAATCGATCGACTATCAGCGATCGAGATTGCGCGATTGATGAACGAGGAAGACCAACATGTGCTGCATGCTGTTTCGGAAGTTCTCGAGCCCATTGCCCAGGCCGTGGAAGCGGTTGCAGATGCTTTCCGCCGAGACGGACGTTTGATTTATATTGGGGCAGGTACCTCTGGTCGTCTGGGAGTCCTTGATGCATCGGAATGCCCTCCGACTTTCAACTCGGATCCATCTCAAGTCGTCGGCTTGATCGCCGGTGGAACGCGGGCGCTGACCCGCGCAGTCGAGGGCGCTGAGGATTCGCGAGAGCAGGGGGCGGCTGATCTTAGCGGGATCAATCTCCAACCCCATGACGTACTTGTCGGTATCGCGACCAGTGGACGAACACCTTATGTGCTGGGTGCGGTCGACTATGCTAAGTCTCTCGGCTGCACAACGGTTGGAGTCAGTTGCAATGCGGGGTGTGAGCTCGAATCTCGAGTCGAAATCCCTATCACCGCCGTCGTCGGACCAGAAATAGTCAGCGGATCCACTCGTCTGAAATCAGGCACCGTCACGAAACTGATACTCAATACCTTGACCACAGGCGCGATGATATTGGTGGGCAAAACCTATGGCAACTTGATGGTTGACTTGCGGGCGTCGAACACCAAGCTCGTGGATCGTACACAACGCATTGTATCGGAGCTCACTGGCCTGTCGAGCGAGGAGTCTATTGAGCTGTTGAAAACATGTGATGGCGAGCTCAAAACTGCAGTTGTCGTGCACTTGCGAGATTGCAAACCCAATCAGGCCCGCGGGCTCCTCGATGCGAGCGGTGGCCATCTTCGCGCAGCACTTGAGCAGAAGGGAGGTTAGGTGGCTGAGAAGTGGAACTATGTTCTTGGCGTCGATGCTGGCGGATCCAAAACAGAAGCTTGGGTCGCCAAAGTCGTAGCAGGGCCGCACCGAGCTAATAGGGTGGCCATAGGCCGAGGAACAGCAGGCTCAGGCAACTTGCTCACCGCACCGGGGGACGCAAGAGAAAATGTCAAGTCAGCAATCGAAGCGGCAATAGCCGATGCCGCAATTGAATGTAGCGTCTCCAAGCCCTTGCAAGCCTCTAGCACCTCCAAGCC
>PKCQ01000545.1 GCA_002862265.1 Planctomycetaceae bacterium
TTGGTGGCGGAGCTGCCGGAGTCGGAGTCGGTGTAACGCTACGTCATGCTGGAATCGAGAACTTTGTGGTGCTCGATCGCAAAACCGTTGGAGCATCCTTCGACGCTTGGCCCGCAGAAACCCGGTTTATCACTCCCTCCTTCCCAACCAACTCAATCGGGATGCTAGATTTGAATTCTGTTGCGATTGGTGTCTCGCCAGCTTTCAGCTTGGAAGTCGAACACCCAACCGGTAAAGAGTTCGCCTCACACTTGCGCGGCGTAGCCGAGTTTTTCCAACTACCGGTCCAAGAGAATACAGATGTACTGCGGGTAACGAAAGTTGGGGATGCCTTCCGCATTGACACCCCCGAAACGACCATCAGGGCGAAGCATGTCATCTGGGCAGCCGGTGAGTTCCAGTACCCGAGCCTCAATGGCTTCCCCGGAAGCGAACTTTGCCGGCACACGGCAACGATCGGCAGCTACGAAGAGCTAGAAGGTGATGACTTCATCATCATTGGGGGATACGAAAGCGGTATTGATGCCGCCTACCATTTGTCGTACTCCGATAAACATTCGAAAGTTTTTGAGCGAGGCTGTCCATGGAAGGATGAAAGCTCGGATCCGAGCGTCGTTCTCTCCACTTACTCTCTCGAACGAATGCGAGAAGACTGGTTCTTGGCGCATGTCGAACTCTTTCCCGAAACGTCAGTTGCTTCGGTAACTCATTCTGGCGAGACATACGAAGTCGCAACGGAAGACGGGCGAAAGTTTGAAACCAAAACTCAGCCATTGATCGGCGGCGGATTTGAAGGAAGCCTCAAACTGGTTGACGACATGTTTGAAAAACGCGAAGATGGCTTTCCACACCTTAGCGAAAATGACGAATCCACCATCGTGCCTGGACTGTATCTTTGTGGTCCAGCTGTACGCCACCAGCACCACGTATTCTGCTTCATCTACAAGTATCGCCAGCGTTTCGCGGTCGTGGCCAAAGCAATTTCTACTTCCTTGGGAATCGGTGCAGAAGGGCTGGAAACTTATCGCCAATGGGGTATGTACCTGGATGATCTATCCTGCTGCGGCGAGGAGTGTGCGACATGCTAACGACGAGCGAAGACGTGCTCCTCAAACAACATACTGGAACGGAATTACAAGACCGACCCAATCGAGTTGCAGAGTCCTTACAGAACGAACCAAAATCTCAAGTGAGTGAATCCGAAACAAAAACAGGTCCAATCAAACGCATGCTGCGACTCGAGTGTCTCGGCCAAACGGTAGCCAGTATTTGCTGGATAGTCAGTGTCTTTTTCTATGGCATCGAAAAGACTGCTGATTGGTTGCAGGTGGCTGCAGCTTCCGCATGGCTCTTAGCCAATATAGCGACGATCATATTCCCCAATTCCGATTGAACGAAGTCACACTCTTACAGCAGAAGTCGTCAAGACTTTCGGCATCCTACACACCTTTCCGCACACACAACACAAACTAGCGGAAGTGGAACAATTTGTCTTCTAGCCTTTCCAAGGAGAATTCGATGAAGATTTCAAGCTCGCTAATGATCGCTTGTCTCACACTCGGCTTTCTCAGCCTTTCCGGCTGCGGTGTCGAAATAGAATCCGAAGTAGCACAAAGCGTCCCTGCTGCCGAGGCAAATGAGGAAACAGGCCCGACTCCTTACACTCCAAAAATGAGTGAAGATGGAGAATGTCAGTTTGTATCATTGATGCTGCCTAACATGTGCTGCGATGGCTGCGTCGCTTCGATTCAAGAAGAACTTGCCAAAGTCGAGGGTATTTCTGAATTTCAAGCTGATGCCGAATCGCACATCGCAACTTTCGAGGCAAACAAGGACCTGGACGTTGGCAATTTGCTAGACGACCTTTCTAAAACGAACAGTCACATCGAAGGCTGGTCGCAGAACGAAACGGAAGCAAACGCCGAAGCGGAAGGCGAAGGTTCCGATTCAGTTGCTAGCTAGTCACCTGAGCCTGAACTAGCAGTGCTAATACCGATTTCGAATGACCAAGATACGAGCGAGCCTGTTGCCCACGCAATATGCTTGCTCGACCAGCAGCTCTGGTGTTGGGGACGTGACATCCTGCGGCAGGAGGGAAAATGGCTACTGGACCTTGGCTTCACTCGCACGAAACCGCCGCCAGAACGTAAAGACTGCTCGAGTGTATACCGCCTAAGCTTGCCACAGGGGAGATACCTACTGCTCCGCGGTTTTGGCGTCATCTTTTCCGCGGAAGGCCTCGGTTCAATCTTCTTGCCGCGTTACGAGTTCCGACCACTCTTCTCGAACTCTCCAGAGATCGAGAAACCACCATGGAAACTTTGTGACCTTCCTAAACTCTACAAGCCATCGGCCACCACCAGAGACGCTTGCGGAACCTTGCTTCTCGAATTGCTGGAATGGATTCGCGACTACGAATCCAACATTATCGAGCATATTGGCGTTGAATACCGACGCGAAACGCTAGTGAAGTGGGATGACGGAGAGCGTGTCATCTTTCCCGCAGAAGTGTACGCAACCGCATGGCGGGAACTAGTAGCAAGGGTTTCTGTCGACATCGAAACTTACCTCTAAGGACTTCCTATGAGCACCGAAAACGTCATCCCCACTTCCTACGCTGAGTGGAGGCATTGTATTGAGGCAATTGGCGGAATTCGTCTTACAGCCGACTACGTTGAGAAAAGAATCACTTCTTTAGAAGACCGGAAACTTTCCTCGACCAAGGAGTTCGAGAAACTCTACGGAACGCATCACCTCGAACGAACAATAGCTTGGTTCCGCAAAGCTTCGCAAGAACTCGCGTAGGTCAGCCATGGCAGTAATCGTAGAAGACCATTCGACGGATCGCGGATCGAAATCCGGTTCACGTATTGGCCAAGGCTGGTGCATCCCGCGGACGGTTGACAGTTTTGGTGGCAAATTGATGA
>PKCQ01000444.1 GCA_002862265.1 Planctomycetaceae bacterium
ATGCTTTTATTTGCTTGCCCTTGGCTTCTGATCTTTTGCTCTTCTTCATGCTCCCCTGTGCTATCCGCATTTCTTCTCTTTGTTTCTTAGAAAGGAAAAGCCCCAACTCGACTTTGGCCAAGAAGCTATCCACGGCAGCCTTGCGAATGAACTCCTCCCGCTTTGCAGTCGCTTGTTCGTATTCTTCTCGTTGCTCGTCAGAAACAGCTGTCTTGAGAATCGATGTCCAAAGGTCCTGCTTGATCACACGACTTGCATCCTGCGTCTGCAAGTAAAACGCTAAGTTTTTCGTCGCGGGCTGTTGTGCCTCGGGATCGGCTCCCGCCATCTGCTGATAACGCTCTAGCGTGGCAATATGTTTCTTGCGCTCACTCGCCACAAACTTGAGTGTTGCTCCTTTCGCGGCAAGCCTCAGCTTCTCCAACTGTTTGTCGCTCAACTTGCAGTGCTTGGCGTAATCACTGGCTAATTGCGTCAAATAGAAGTTGGACGAAGCCTTGAGGTTATCCATCAGTTTCTCAAACTGCTCAGAACCATCGTTCTTGGGATCGATACGAATCAAGGCGTACGACTGAGCAATCGAAGTTGAAGTGAATATGAATACGACGGACACAAAGGCTAGCAGACCGACAATCGGCGTCCGAATGAGTTGGTGCATTTTGAGACTCAATTATGGTTCGGGATTGGGTGATGTCACCGAGCGACATATCGCATTGCGAACTAGGGATGGAGTTTTGATTTTTCCAGCTCCGATAGATTGGGCTTCACCTCCTCTCCAGTTTCGTCGCTAACTGGATATTGGGCTTGCTGAGCATCAAGTTGCTGGACCATGGTTCGAGCCAGCTTCAACGCAATGCTCGGTTCTGCATTACAAGCATTGTCTTTCTCTAATGGATCTTCGACAAGATTATAGAGCTCCCACTTCTCCGTTGCATAGCTGTAGATAATCTTCCAATCTTTCTCCCGATAGGTTGAAAAGAGAGTATTGCGATGTTGATGAGGGAAGTGCACCAGGAATTCTTGAGGACGGCACGTTTCTTCTTGGCCTGTGAAGTACGGGCTGACATCAAATCCGTCTATCACAGTTTCCTTCGGATTCGCGGCACCGGAAACAGCTAGGAAAGTTGGCATCATGTCGACGCAGGTCACCAATCTGTGGTCGGCTGACGCCCTAGGAATCGGGAACGCTTGCTGCAGTGGATGTTCGTCATTCCGTTTCGCCCACGAAACGATAAGTGGTACACGCACGCCTCCTTCGAAACGAGAGCCCTTCTTATCGCGAAACGGCCCGCCCGAAGACCAGGCACTGCCATTGTCGGAGAAGAAAATCACCAAAGTTTCTTCGGCGACTCCTAGCTCCTCTAGCTTTTGCAATATGTCACCGAGCGACTTGTCCATTCCTTCGACAAGCGTTGCGAATGCTAGGCCTTGCCCGGCAAGCGTCGGGTAATTGTTGACAAAACGGCTATCGGGATACTGCCAGGGAGCGTGGACCGCATAGTGACTCATGTAGGCGAAGAAAGGTTGCTTTGATTGAACCGCGGATTCGATCGCTTGGTTCATCTCGCGCGTGATAGCCTCACTCAAGAACACGTCGGTGCCGTGGTACTTCTCCAATCCAGGGACATCCCAAACGTGCTTGCCGGTGCGATGGTTGGCCGAATAGTTGTACTTGCCCCAATAACTACCCGGTCCACCCCCACCGAAGCCTGCGATGTTCAAATCAAAGCCCAGGTTTTCCGGATCGCCGGCCGGAGTATCGTCAGGTCCAAAATGTGCCTTGCCGGTAAACAACGTGTGATAGCCAGCCTCTCTCATTAATTCAGGCAGCAACGGCAAAGAAAAATCGATACCCGCGATGTTCCAGTCAGGCGGGCTTCTAAGATTGCCCTTCTTGATCAGTCCAGTGTCAATCGACGATTCCTTTGGATGGGTCCAAGTCGTAACTCTATGTCGCGGCGCCGACTGGCCCGTCATGAGACTAATTCGAGTCGGAGAGCAGACTGAATACGAATATGCATTGGTAAACAGTCTGCCGTTGGCAGCGAGCATCTCCATATTTGGGGTTCGGTAGAGATCGTTGAGCGGAATTCGTTGCGGCTTTCCATTTCGATACAGGAAAGGTACCGAGGTATCGCCGACCCCCATATCGTCGACTAGAAAGAATAGGATGTTTGGTCTCTGCTCGGCTACGATTGGTACATTCGCGTTAATGGAAAAGACGAGCAGTTGAAACAGCAAAGCAATCGATTTCATGGCGCGGTTTCTAGCATTCTCCTCAAAGACCCTCTAATCTCTTGTGGCACAGGGTTGCCCATGTTTTGATTTTTAGCTGCTTGCCGATCACAACTGCAGACGTGTTGCACGTTACCATGCTGATTCTAAGCTAGTATCGACCGAAGCACGTGGCCATGGACGTCGGTGAGTCGGCGACTGACGCCATTGTGCGTGTACGTAAGGCGCGTATGATCGAGCCCAATGAGGTGCAGAATGGTGGCGTTCAGGTCGTGTATGGAAGAAACTTCTTCGACAGCCTTGAAACCAAGTTCATCGGTTTTGCCGTAGCTCGCTCCCGGCTTGATCCCGGCTCCTCCTAGCCAAGCGGTGAAGCCTTGGGGGTTATGGTCACGCCCTTTCGCCCCTTTTTGGAACATGGGCATGCGTCCGAACTCGGTGCACCATACTACGAGCGTATCAGCCAGTAATCCTCGCTGTTTGAGATCGCGGAACAAGGCCGCGGCAGGTTGATCCATAATCTCACCGTGCACATCGTACTGTTCGCGCAGCTTGGAATGTCCATCCCAGTTCAAGACGCCGCCACTGGCATAAGCTCCGTTGAATAGCTGTACGAAGCGTACTCCATTCTCGATCAGCCTTCGTGCAAGGATTGCATTGCGAGCGAAGGCAGCTTTGTTCTTGTT
>PKCQ01000441.1 GCA_002862265.1 Planctomycetaceae bacterium
GGGGCTTTTGCTGGTCTCCACTAGTCAACGGCAACCAATTGATCTGTATGGCCGGCGGGAAGCAAGGTTTGCTTTTGGCACTGGACAAGAAGACGGGAGAGCTTCTTTGGCGTTGTGCGGAGCTTCCAGAGTCAGCGACTTATGCCTCACCTCTCAAGGCAATGATTCATGGTTCTGCGCAGTACGTCATCCTCACTCAAAGTGGCGTAGCTTCGGTTTCTCCTGAGGGCAAGTTGCTGTGGTACTACAAGCGCAAGCGGGCCTTCGATGACGTGGTCATTCCTACTCCAGTTGTATATGGCAATGAAGTGTATCTGAGTGATGGTTGGGGTGGAGCCGGATGTGATCTGATCGAAGTCAAGCTAGATGGTGACTCGTTCTCTGCGGAGAGTATCATGGGGCGTTCTGCGGCTCGCAATATGAAGAACAAGCAAGGCGGTTTTGTGCTGCTAGACGGGCACATCTACGGCTGCTCGGATCGTCGAGGCTGGGTTTGCCAGAACTTGGATTCAGGAAAAATTGCTTGGTACAAGAAGGGCGAGATTGAAGACGGCTCCATCATTTACGCCGACAACCGCCTGTACGTTTTTGGCGAAATCGAATGCCAAGTCGGATTGTTGGAAGTTTCCGCGGAACAATTCAGCTTGAAGGGGAGTTTCACCCTTCCAGAGGTTTCGAAGAAGCGAGCTCCGAGCGGCAGAGCCTGGACTCACCCGGTGATTGCTGACGGCCGGCTGTACTTGCGAGATCAAGAATTGCTGTATAGCTACGATATCAAATAGCATTCTCAAATCAAACTAACTGGCGGAGCACGTAGCTGCGTCCAATTAAGAATAAGAATCTGCGGCGAATCGTGCCGCTTTGACGCGACAACCCAGGAGTGTTAACCACATGAAATCCAACTCCCTTTGGAATGGTTGGCAGCATTGCTTCACCGCAGCTGTCGTGCTTCTTGCATCGTCTTCGGCGATTGCTGGTGATTGGACAAGCTGGCGCGGGCCAGAACGCAACGGTGTCTCGCGAGAGTCCGGACTGCCCGACAGCTTCGACGACGTTCTGTGGATGAAGAAGGACGTAAGTTGTCGGTCTACGCCGATCGTGATGAACGGCAAGGTCTACATCATCAGCCGTGTGGGCGAAGGCGCCGAAGAGCAAGAACGCGTGGTATGCATGGACGCCAAGACTGGCGACGTCGTCTGGGAGCACCGCTTCAGCATCTTCTTCACTCCGATCGTCAGTGTGCGTCTGGGATGGACCGTGCCGGTCGGTGACCCTGAAACGGGAAACGTGTACGTTCACGGTACCCAAGGTTTCTTGTTTTGCTTTGACGGCGAAACCGGCAAAGTGAAGTGGAAGAAGTCTCTGACCGAAGAAGTTGGTCGCATCACGGGCTACGGCGGACGAGTCACTAGCCCTGTTGTCGATGGCAACTTGGTCATGATCAGCATGCTCAGCTCGAACTGGGGAGCACAGGGTGGCGGTGGTTGCCGTTTCTTTGCCTTTGAAAAGAACACGGGTGAAATGGTTTGGTGGAACAGCACAGGCATTCGGCCTTCCAATTCCTATCGTTGCGTTCCAATCGTTGCGACGCTGAAGGGCCAGCGTGTTTTGATCAGTGGTGGTGGCGACGGACACATCCACTGTTTTCAAGTGAACACCGGAAAGAAAGTCTGGAGTTTTCAGCTTGGCAACGGAGCGATGAATCCTGCTCAAGTACTTGATGGTGAGATGCTCTATGCGGCACACGGTGAAGAAATCCCAAATCGCGCTAGTGTTGGTCGTTTGGTTGCTTTGGATTTGTCAGGCGATGAACCAAAGTTGGTGTGGGAGCTCGATGGAATCGAATTCAAATATCCTTCGCCCATGCTTTACGAAGGCAAGCTCTACTTGCCTGACCGCCAAGGCCGACTTTACTGCTACGATGCGGAATCAGGTGATCGGCTATGGCGTGCCAAGTTTGGCAGAAACTGCACCGGTTCCCCTGTGTTCGGCGACGGAAAGATCTACCTCAGCTCGGTTCACGGGTACTTCCACATTCTCAATGCGGAAACTGGTAAGCGTGTGGCTCGTAACCGATTCCAGCCTGCTGACCCAGAGTTTGATGTAGAAGTCCAAGGTTCGGCCGCTGTCTCCAATGGCTGCGTTTACTTCGGTACAACCGAAGAGTTCTACTGCCTCGGCAAGTACAATCCAGTCGACGTGAAAATTCCTGCGAGCGAACCCGCTCCAGGTCCAAATCCAAGCGGTACTGCAGCGCACCTGCAAGTAGCGCCGGCTGAGGTCACCCTAGCGGCTGGCGAGTCAGTTGAGCTCAAAGCTCACCTGTTTGACAAGGACGGACGATTGGTTGGGGCTGCCAGACCAACCTACGCGATGGCGCCTATGTTCGGAGGCCCAGGGCTATCCAAGGATGCCCCGCGAGCAGCATTGCAAGGCACGATGAAAGGCAATGTCTTCACGGCTTCCTTCGCCGGTGGAGGGCAAGCCGGAAATGTCGTCTGCAAAGTCGGTGATTTGGAAGCGAAGGTTCGCGTGCGTGTTGCACCTACCCTGCCCTATTCGGAAGATTTCGAATCGGTTGCTCCTGGCTTGGTACCGCCTGGCTGGACAAATACTCAGTTGCGTTATGTCACCACGAAGTTGGATGATGGCAACACCGTGCTGATGAAGACGGCGAAGATTGCTGTTCCTTTCTACCGTCAGTGGTATGCCTTTGCAGGTACGCCAGATATGGCTGGCTACACGGTTGCCTCAGATGTGATGGGAGAGCAAGTCGATGACACGATGCCCAACATGGGTGTGGTAGCGAACCGTTATATTCTCCAGCTGGTTGGGAACGAGCAAGTCTTGCGAGTCTCTGCCTGGGACGCGATTCCTCGTGTTGCGGCGGAAAAAGCCTACGACTGGAA
>PKCQ01000324.1 GCA_002862265.1 Planctomycetaceae bacterium
CGAAACTCAAACTTACACCTACGGAACTTCCCTACAGTACAACGCCTTGAGTACGGTCAGTTGCGTGTCCCCTACTGCTGGATTAATAGCTGGTTGGCAGAACAGCTTGAGGCTGTGCCTGGGGACTGGCTCGAAGCGAGATACTTTCAACCAGAAACGGTCGAAGGCAACGAAACTGAGACCTCGTTGCGAATGCAGATTGCCGGGATAGTCCCGCTCACAGAACCGACCAAAGAATACACTCGTGGCAGACCAGCACAGTACTCTGAAGCTCCAACTATTTTTAATGACCCAAACCTGACCCCAGCGGTGAAAGGCATCACAGACCAGGACTCCATGTTCAGCTGGGATACGCCGTTCGAGCTGACCTACAAAATTGACGCGAAGCTGGATGAAGGTTATTTCAAGCGACATCGCCTGACTCCCAAACTGTTCTTCCCGTACTACCACACAGCTCGATTTAGGCTCTTTGCTAGTCGCTTCGGACAGACGACCGCCTTTCGTTTTCCGATTGATGAGAACAAGGCGGAGTCACAGGAAGCGGAGCTCCGAACCGAAATCGAAGATGCTTTGCAAGGAACCCGTGCCTACAAGGGCCTCAACTTTACTCCGATTCGCCAGCATCAACTCACCGCTGCCTCGGGCACAACGCCTTTTGACGCTCTCTTCTTAAGCCTGAGTTTCTTCGTCATTGTAGCCGCTATTATGCTGGTCTACTTGCTGTTCAAACTTAGCATTCAGACTCGTACGAGCGAGCTCGGAACCCTACAGGCACAAGGCTATTCCCCTAAGCGAATCAGACGCTTACTGATGCTCGAGTTTACTTTAGTCTCGATCGTTGGCTCCGTCGCTGGAATCGGTCTCGGCCTAACTTATGCAAATGGTCTCATCGAATTGCTTCAATCCTGGTGGATTGGTGCGATATCGACACGCTTCCTCTCATTTCATGCTTCCTCCCTGAGTATCGCTATTGGTACATCGGCTGGCCTTAGCGTGTGCCTCGTCGCGCTCTACTTTGGGATCCGCAAAGCATGCGCTCGGCAGCCTCTCGCCAACCTCAAAGGCTCGTCTGCTGATTGGGGCAGACGTACTCCCTTGCTAACTGGAATCACCCTTGGTGGAGCCGGCGTGCTTGGCCTAGCTGCTATTGCACTTGGATTCACAGCGATAAATCAAGCGGGCATGGCGAAGGCAGGCACGTTTTTTGGAAGTGGCATGTTTTTGTTACTTAGCTGCCTGTGCCTCACAAGGCAATTTATTGAACCAGGAAAACACAAGCGAATCTCTGGCAATAACTGGACGCTGGCATTGCGAGCGATCGGCCGCAACCCCAACCGTAGCTTACTGACAATAGGCTTGCTATCGGTTGCCAGTTTCCTGATCGCTTCTATGGGCGTTTTTCAGATTTCGCCTTCGGAGAAAGGGTACGGCGGATTTAATTTGTTGGCCGAGAGCTCTCTCCCAATTTATCGCAACCTTGCTTCCGGCTCGGTACGTTCAGATCGACTTGGGGATCAGGCAAAAGAACTAGCAGGAAGCTCGATTGTGCCAATGCGTGCGCAATTTGGCGAAGATGCAAGCTGCAATAACCTTTTCCAAGTTGCCAGGCCAACAATTCTAGGTGCTCCGAATAGCCTAGCGGAGATGCACGATTTTGCACCGGAATCGGTCGAATTTGAGTGGGCCGCTGCCCGAACCCCGGAAAACCCCTGGTCTGCCCTGACACTTTATGGATACGGAAGTGAAAATGCTCCCATTCCAGTGATCTTGGACCAGAACACCGCAATGTGGAGTCTCAAGCAGGGAGCGGCTATCAATAGTTTGATCAAGATTCCAATCGACAACGAGGTCGTGTATTTTCGGACAGTAGGCTTGCTGTCGAACAGCGTCCTCCAAGGCAAGTTATTGATCTCTCAGGAAAACTTCGAAAGACTCTATCCGGAGATCAGCGGCTACTCATTTTTCCTCATCAACAGTGGCAACAAAGAAGCAGACAAAGTTACCGAAGTCCTTGAGAGCGGATGGGCAAACGAGGGCTTGGACGTGCAACCAAGTGAAGAAGTGCTCGAAAAATTCCTAGGTGTCCAAAACACTTACATCATGGCCTTCCAATCCTTGGGAGCGCTCGGCTTACTATTGGGTACATTCGGTCTCGTTTCCGTCCAGCTGCGAAGTGTATTGGAACGTCGCCGAGAATTTGCCCTCATGCGTGCAATTGGGTTTGCGCCCAAACGTATTTCAACGATTCTTGCCATCGAAACGACATTACTCCTGAGTGGCGGAATGCTGATTGGTGGACTCTGCTCACTCGTCGCACTGCTACCGTATGTGTCGGAATTTGGACCGCAACTCAATTTCATCAGTCCACTTGGAATGCTGGCGGTCGTCGCGTGTGTTGGGATGGCAGCGGCAATTATTGCGATCAGGGCTGCCAATCGCCAATCAGTTCTCTCTGGACTTCGCAGCGAGTAAGCTAGCCACCGGTGCGTTGTTGAAGGCAGTCCAAGTGCACCTGAGCAACCTTCGCCCTGGCAATCCAACCGCTGGTGGATGAGCAGCGAGCAAGACTCGCAAGAATGTTTTGATATTCAGACAGGCGACTGACGCCCATATCCCATCCTGAACGAAAAAAGTTTTCGTAGGCGGCTTCAGAGTCGCCAGCCTGTTCATCTTCTTTGGCCTGATGACACATGGGGAAACAGTTTCCACCCGATGATCTAGGAGCACATGGCTCCATACGAGCTCAAGAACCAGCGTCAGCGAAGTCAAAATAAGGAAGAAGCTCGTCACAAGATTGAACCGTGAATACAATGCAAAAATAGAAAAGCAACGTGCAGAACATCAAGCGCGCAGGGCAACAAGAGAAGCTAGGGAACAGGAAACAGGGACCAGAAACCAGGAACCAG
>PKCQ01000365.1 GCA_002862265.1 Planctomycetaceae bacterium
ATTAAAATTTTTGAAAAGAACTGGAAGGTTTTCGGCTTTCGCTTTTTATTCCATGGAATAGAATCCGGACGCTCTGGCCTGACGTAAGTTATTCTGGCGTCCTCTTGGCTTCATATGACGAAACATACTCCCCCGCTCTTCCTACTGGTTTTTTTCCCTTGATCTCGGAGTAATTCTAGTGTCGTCCATCGACCTCTCAACCTACGGCATTCGTACTCAGAACGTCATCCGCAACGCAACCACCGCTCGTTTATACGAGTTTGCAATCCAAGACGAAGATGCGGTTATCGCGTCAAGCGGTGCATTGGCGACGCGGAGTGGAGACAAGACAGGTAGGAGCCCCAGGGACAAGCGAATCGTCGAAGCTCCATCGACGGCCGAGGACATTTGGTGGGGCGATATCAATATTCGGCTGACCGAACGATCTTTCATGATCAATCGCCAACGCGCTTGCGACTATCTGAATATGCAAGATCGCTTGTTCGTGACGGATGGATACGCAGGCTGGGATCCTCGCTACCGATTGAAAATTCGCGTAATCTGCTGTAGTGCTTATCACGCACTGTTCATGCAGAATATGCTGATTCGTCCTAAGGAAGAAGAGCTGCAGAACTTCGGCACGCCGGACTATACCATCTACAACGCAGGGCACTTCCCGGCGAATCCCTATACGGCTCAGATGACCAGCCGTACGAGTGTGGATCTGAGCTTCGAGCAACGCGAATTCGTCATTCTTGGCACGCAGTACGCAGGTGAGATGAAGAAGGGCGTGTTCACGATCATGAATTACTTGATGCCTCGGCAAGGCGTCCTGTCCATGCACTGCTCGGCCAACGAAGGTGAGTCGGGCGATGTGACCTTGTTCTTTGGGCTCAGCGGTACAGGGAAGACAACTTTGTCCGCCGATCCAGCTCGTATGCTGATCGGAGACGACGAGCATTGTTGGACGAAAGAAGGCGTATTCAACATTGAAGGCGGATGTTACGCCAAAGTCATCGGGCTGACCAAGGACAGCGAGCCTGAGATTTTTGATGCAATTCGATTCGGCTCCGTGCTCGAGAACGTGGTTTATGATCCAGCCACACATCGTGTCCACTATGACGACGCGTCCATCACAGAAAACACGCGAGTCGCTTATCCGATCGAGTTCATTCCGCGAGCCAAAATTCCTTGCGTGGGTGGACATCCGAAGAACATCATCTTCTTGACCTGTGATGCCTTTGGAGTTCTTCCGCCAGTAAGCAAGCTGACGTCCGATCAGGCCATGTACCACTTCATCAGTGGTTACACAGCAAAAGTGGCGGGAACGGAGATGGGCGTCACCGAACCGACCGCTACTTTCTCAACCTGCTTTGGTGCAGCCTTTATGGTCTGGCATCCTTCCAAGTACGCCGAGCTGTTGGCCGAGAAGATTGAGCAGCATGACACCAATGTGTGGCTCGTAAACACCGGGTGGAGCGGTGGAGGTTACGGCACAGGGCGCCGGATGTCACTGCAGAATACTCGTGGCATTATCGATGCCATTCATGGTGGAGCTTTGGCGGAAGCGGAATCGGTCCAAGACTCGAATTTTGGATTCCAGGTTCCGACGACTTGTCCTAATGTTGACTCGGAAATTCTTCAGCCCAGGGAAACTTGGTTGAATAAGCAAGCTTACGATGTCGCAGCGCTCAAGCTAGCAAAGCTATTCCATGAGAACTTCGGTGCCTTTGACCAGCAAAGTAGCCCAGCAATCGCTGCCGCAGGACCGATAGTAGGAAGATGAGTCGGCAACCCGTGGCTCTCTGCCAGACCAATGAAGTTCTCGGGGAGCAGCTGATTTACCAGATTCCGATTGATCCTCCACGTCGAACTGCGCATAACGCTACGATCGTGATTTTGTATCAAACGTGCGCGAGTTGATTTTGTGCAGATTTCTATCTGAGCTTGGACTAAGTCGGCTATGGGGGCACCGCATTTACTGGTTTCAGCGTTGCTTCCTACTTAACGATTGGTTTGGCTGGCTGCTGCGGAGGCGAGAGTGCTTCGCGACTTCTTGCGAGGCCGTGTGCGGGAGGTGATCTCCAAAGTCATGGCGGCGGAGGTCACGGAACTTGGCCGGTCTAAACGCTATCCCCCATCGCTGTGGGATTTCCATGCTGCTACTGCTTCAGGGTGTGTGCTGATGGAGGGTGCAAAGGGAAAAGTCTTTTGTTCACGAGACCGTCAAAGAGCAGCTGACGGTACCAGCCGCAAAGTCGAACTCACCAGCTACACGGTCGCTAACGATCCTCAACTGCTATAGCTTCTGATTGTGCAGTCGATTGTTCCAGGTGGCAGTACGCGAGCTATCGAAGAGAATCCCCAATCTCCGTCAGTGAAGCGTTTGCCTGTTTCGCGACTTTGGCAAAAGTATGTTGATGAACCGCGAAGCAAGGCTCTTGGTCAGACGAGGTGGTGTGGTTTGATGCTCGGTAGCATCTGCTTGAGTAATGAATAGACAGCCTTCGCCGAACTTGGGATCGGCTCCAGCGGCAACAAGCACATCTCGAATTTTGCCCTGGGGAGCAGCGAAAGCCTTGCGATCACAGGTGAATGGTTGGGGCGAATCGTAAAACGAGGTTTCCGATGCGAGCATCGCTGGTACGTCGTTCTCGACGGTCTGCAAGGCCTCGTACAGAAATTCTTCAACGTCAGTGCCGTCCAAAGTTGCTTGGTCCAAAAAGAACGAAACCTCAAAAGGAAAAGCTCCAAGCGTTATTGGGGCGAAGTTTCAGAGTAGTTTACTCGGCTACGTAGTGTTCAGGGGCTTAAGGCGGCGGACGAATTGCTTCGCGAACTGAAGTCCATTTGGGAACCGATCAATTCGGAGCGTTTCGATACTTGAAGGAGGCCTGCGAAGACCTGCTGACAC
>PKCQ01000594.1 GCA_002862265.1 Planctomycetaceae bacterium
TATATATATATATTTGCATTGATGTTGATGTATAGCGAGTCAAAGGCGTAGAGCATGCCCTGAGCCAAGCCAATGTTCACGTCGAGCTGCTCCACTGCAGCGACACCATCGTTGAGCGTCGTCCGATACAGCTTGCCGTACTGGTCGCTAGCAATGATTCGACCCTTGTCGTCGGTGCAAAGCGAAACCCAAGAACCGTGACCAGCTTTGCTGACGTCATGAACGAGTTCGACTTCGAAGCCAGGTAAGGTTTTGAACGCGCCGGCAGGACCATCTTCCGCGCTGGCACTAGGAACTACAAACAGGGACGTAAGGAAGACATAAACGAGGGACTGTCGCATGTGGAGATTCACCAAGGCGAGTAAAGGAGGAAAGTTATCACTGCACGCTATGCAGGATATCCGCCCATTATACATCCGCCAGTAGGGTGGATGCTCCCGCTAAGAGAAAGAGCCGCGGGTTCCGGCTGCGTGACCACTGTGAGTCTACGAGAAACGCGGGTTTTTCCATATAATTGTGGGCCAAAGTAAGCCCCCATTTGGAAATAAGAATGACAATCAGTTGGAAAGACCTTGGTGAAGATTGGCTAGTCGAAGACTCTAGTGTTGCTCTTGGATGGGATGCGACCAAAGCTTCCGAGGAGCAAAAGCAGCTGCGAGAGTACTTAGCAATGCAGCTGGACGTAAATGGCCTAGCTGTTCCCGCATCGAAAGAAACCGGCACCTTCAGCGTTGGCTTTCTTTCGAGCCTACGTGAAAAGAATCGCCTGCTATCTGGCCACACACCAGCTGTCGATCGTCGCATTGAAGCTTTTCTTGCATCCCATTTCGATACAGAAACCTTCGGAGCCTTAAAACTCCCCAAATCCTCTTTCGTACTCGATCGACATGGCTTGGCTCGACAACTGAGCCTGCCTGCTGAAGGTGACGAGTTTAAGAACGACCTGCTATCGAGCTACCGAGTCTTCAACGGAGTTGTTCACAATCCGGCAGCAGACCGTCGGACCACCAAAGGCACTTTTCACGTTTGTGAAGGTGGGTTACCAATTCCAGCGGATAAACGCGTTGTCCCCAAGAAAGTTTTCGCGCGGTTGTTTCAGCATGCGATGAATCCGCCGAAACAATGGTTGAAGCTTCCGTACCTGCATGACCAGGAAGGCCTAAATGAAACCTTTGTCTCATTGCTAATTCGACCGTTGGTTTGTCCAGCAGTACCGGGCTATTGTAGCCATAAAAAGATGGAGGTGCGTTTCTTTGTTCCGGGAGGCCTGGTTAGCAACCTGGACTTTGTCGAATCCATTTTCGGCAACGGAGGCGATCCGTTGCTCGCCGAGAACGACGCAGGGCTCGATGTCGAACATTGGTCTGGTCATACGGGGACAGTCATTCTTGCTCCGCACCTTTGCCATTTGACAAAGAAGGTGCTTGGCTTGCCTCACATCGACGACGCATCTGAACGTCAGCGGCGCGATGAAATGTGCTACCAAGCGGAGGATGAGAAGTATAACGGGGGCACGGCCTTCAAAGTCACTTGCCGAACAGCAGACGGAGTCATTGTCACCCTGATTGCAGACAACTACTTCGGATACTGCAAGAAGGAAGTCAAGACTCAGATCAGCTACGCCACCAACTTGATGGGCAACACGGAAGAGGAGCATGCCGGCGGCACAATGGCATTCCCAAGTTGGTCACTTGGCGACGAGTTCCAGGTCAAGTCGCAGCAGTATAACGGTCGCACGATGCAAGACATGCAACGCGACTATGGCAACTTCATCGAGTTTCAGCCCGAGGGATACGGACTGGACAAAAATTGTAAGTCGCTGGTTTACATCCCAGAGGCAGCCAAAGCTAGCTTGTACGATCAGAAGATCCACTGGACGCAGGATGACAAGCCACAGAGCATTCCCTTGCAGCCGGGTATCACCTACATGGCCCCCAGTGGCTATCGTGTCCAGATGGAAAAGCACCCCAAGGCACCATCATGGCGACTGATCGGGATCAGTGGGGAAGGAATTGTTTGTCACAAGCCCTGCACGGTCAGCGGTGGTGGCAAAAGCGAGATCTCGAAATCACTGCGCGATTACATGCTCGCCGGACCAATCTTTGTCGGAGATCTAAAATCCGATTTTCAGAAGATCGATGATATCTTCAGCAAAGACTACTCCAAGCGCTGGCGACGTGACTACGCCGACAAACCAGACTACGGCAAGACGCCGAGTCGTTCAGTGCTGGACCCCACTCGATCCCTTGGCAGCTTCATCAAGTTGATGACGCCCTCGACGGATTACACGGAAAAGTACAACGCTTGGCTTAAGGACATTCCGGGCCACATCTATGCGATGGCCTTCATTATCAAGCGTTTTTCCAAGCCAGAGTGGGGCGAAGATTGGGAAAAGCATTTCTCGGTCGACAACGTGAACGGGGAGCCCGGCCACGAACTGAAATACCATAACCGGAAACTCGTCGGAATGTATTTGCGTGTTGGTTTGGATGGTGAGAAGCGTTGGCAAACTTACAAAGTACGGCAAGACTTTGCCAGCGCTTGCAAAATTCAGCTTGAAGATGATATCAGTGCATCCGTGGTCGTGCCGGGTTCGAATTTGGGAGACGGTTTCGATGCGTCAAGTAGCTACAAGTTCGTCGCGAACTGCGAGTACCGATTGTTCCAACGCCCAGACGATGCCGTGCATCGCGGCTTGGACAAACAGACAGAAAAAGATATGGCGCGTAGCCAGAATTTTTTCTGCAATTACGAACCGATAGGACGAGTGGAAGCCGAGAGCTTGGCCGCGGACGTGTTGCAGTTCGGCGACTACACCCGGCCAATGCAAGACATGCTGAATGAAGCACGTGACGAAGACTCGGCCTTCGTAGTCAGTTCAGCTCATCC
>PKCQ01000334.1 GCA_002862265.1 Planctomycetaceae bacterium
ACAGCACAACCAATATTGAATTCGGCATCAGAAGCCTCAAAACGCGACGGAGTCATCGAACCAGTCAAGACGATGGTTCTTTCATTAAGATGCGAAAGAGCTCGAGCCGTATCTGGCATGGTATCGGTACCGTGCGTGATCAAGATCCGCGAGTGCGAGCACTTCTTGACTTCACCGCAAATCAACTCACGATCCGTGTCGGTCATTTCGAGACTGTCTTTGCGCATTAGCGATGCAATGGAATGCTCGAAACAAACGTTGGCCCGTCGAAAGATTTCTTGGATCTGTGTTTCGCCTACCTCGTAGTCACTCTTGGCATCGAAGTAGACTTTGTCGATCGTCCCACCGCAGGAAAAAATCTGAATGTGATGCATCTTTAACTTGGCAGCAAGATATGCGCACTGCCGCAGAGGTTGGCCGACGCAGCAAAGACATCCAGAAGTACCCAGTTGAGCATGATTTCCAGGGTGGCAGGTTCGGGCCTCTGCCCGGTTCTGCAAGCACGATTCTTCACACGACGCGTGAGCTATGCAAAGAAAAAAGTTTCCTCACGTGCGCATCTGGTTGTGATGAGTCGCCACCCTGAGCTTAAGGTACTGTAATGCCGCGACGCTTGGCCAATACGCGGAGCGCGAATTGAAAGTATGGAAACGGAACTTTAGGGTTCCGCTTGATGGCCCAAGTATAAAGCAGATTTACCATCTGACGAGGCAGGGTGCCAGCGTTGACCAATGCCACGATTTGCCGCAAATAGTCCTTCTGACCAGGCGTAGCGGCTCGCAAGCCACTAATGAGCTGGTCCTCCAGCCTAACTTTGTTTCGCTCTATCTGTTGGGCGGAGGCACTGCGCAAGGGTATCAAACCAACAACGCCTGCAAACATCGCCTTGAATAATAGTCTGCGGTTGGCCATTTGCTCTACCTTTGCCGCGCGTGGGCGAGACGACGAAACACAGTTCCCCAAAAAGTACGCTCAGAATAGTTCCCTACAGAATTCGCGCACTCAAAGTCAAGAGCAGGGAAGGTAGGCAACAGCCAAGGGAAGGGGGCAGTCCCGATGCTAGCTTTTCAGGCTGTTTACCGTGGTTAGAGTAACGCACCACCTACGGTTACCCAAGCCGTTCTGATGCTCTCGCTTCGGGTTAGCTTCGGGTTAAGGAGTCAGGTTTCTCGGTGGTTCTGAATCAGCGAGCGAGCCGAATTCCTGTGAATTGCCAGCGGGCATCGGGGGGAAAGAAGTTGCGGTACGTTTTGCGGATGTGGTCACTTGAAGTGGCGCAAGAGCCGCCTCGAAGAACAAATTGATTACACATGAACTTGCCGTTGTATTCGCCCAAAGCTCCATTTGGAGCAGTGTATCCTGGATAAGCCAAATACGGACTTGCTGTCCACTGCCAGGTATTGCCAAGCAGGCTGGTCCTGCCTACTCGCGGGTGAATACAGTCCTTACCTTGGAGCAGTTGATCTGCAAAACAGTCAGAAGGCATCGTCGCTTGGCGGCCAGACCAATATTCCCATTCAAACTCAGTCGGTAGCCGCAAACCCGCCCAGCGGGCGTAGGCGTCTGCCTCAAAGAAGCTGATGTGAGTGACTGGTAAGTTGGGATTGAGCGGCCTTAACCCCCCCAGAGTGAATTCGAACCAATTGTCATCTTCCAGTCGCCAATAAAGTGGGCTTTGCCAGTTCTCTTGCTGGACGGTCACCCACCCGAGCGAGAGCCAATGTGTTGGTTCTTGATATCCCCCAGCATCGATGAACTTGAGATACTCACCGTTGGTGACACAGGTCGAAGCAATTGAGTGTTCTTGCAGGTACGTCCGATGCCGTGGCAATTCATTGTCAAAGCAAAATGTGTCGGCTGCATGCCCGACATCGGCTAATTGTGCTTCGCAGTGCCACCACTCACGTTCTGGCGTTTCAGCTGAGTCAGGTTTGGCTGAGATGTCGTAGGCTGGCAACAAAGGGTTGGAATACAAGACGTGCTTGATATCCGTCAGCATCAGCTCCTGATGCTGTTGCTCGTGCTGCAGCCCGAGCTCGAGAACTCGCAATAGTTCCGCATCGCAAGCGGAACCTAGCAACTTCTGCATCGCCTCGTCAACATGGCTGCGATAGTCCAGCGTTTCGGGCAGACTGGGGCGTGAAAGCGTGCCGCGACGATGGCGAGGGAACTGTTCTCCGATGCTGTTGTAGTACGAATTGAACAGGTGCTCGAAGGCGGCATCAAAGCACTGATAGTCCTCGCTTTGGCCAAGAATGAACGCCTCGAAGAACCATGTTGTGTGTGCTAGGTGCCAGCGAGTGGGACTCACGTCAGGCATTGTCTGCATTGCGCAGTCTTCGGGCGAAAGCGGCTCGGCGATCTGTAAGCTAAAGCTTCGAACACGCTGATAACGCGTGGCGATATCGGCCTTGGATACTTCTGTGGTCGCTGCATTCATTTACAAGTGAGAAGCATAAGTGCGAAGTAGTTGCGAGAGTCCGTCCATACCTGCTCGGGTTGCATTCCGGCTTCAGCGGCCATTGCAGAGAAACTCGCCACGGTGTACTTGTGCGAATACTCGGTGAAAATCAACTCATCGTCTGCAATCTCAAACTTATGCCCGGCGACAGTAGCAACCTGATAACTCAGGCTCCGGATGAAAATCTCAACTCGGCCTTCGCTCTCGTTGTAGCAACTGTGGTGCTGAAACTTCTCTAATTCAAAATCACCATCAAGCTCTCGATTGATTCGAGCCAGCAGATTCAGATTGAACTCGGCGGTGACACCTTGAGGGTCATCGTAGGCCAGCTCCAGAACTTGCTTCGCTTTTTGCAGGTCAAAACCGATCAAGGCTTTGCCACCGGTGCCGCAGAGTTCAGTCATATTACGAAGTAGCTTCACGGCC
>PKCQ01000276.1 GCA_002862265.1 Planctomycetaceae bacterium
GCTCCGCAATGCTCGCCGTCCACAGCCTGAAACTTTCCGAAAGCTTTTGCCGAAGCACTTTGGAAAGATCCGTCATGTCATCAAAGGACTGCGCCCGGCGTTGCGTTATCCAGCCCTGGATTTGTTTCAGTCGAAACTTGGGCTGGCCTTGATCTTTGAGCCATTTTGCGAGCTCTTCTGAGGTGAGATCCAGCATATGTGGCCGTGCGTCAGCCAAGGAAGAATCGAGAACGGGTAGTGATGAAGACTCGGACATATCCCGATTTTCGTTACTCGATGATCGATGACCAGTGCAATTTGCAGAAATAGCCGCGGGCTAGACGTGCTTGATGGCGGCGGAAGGGAGCGGAAGGCAGACTGAGAGGCTATGGCAGGCTAGAGTTTACATGAAGCAGGAAAGTAGGCAGTCATAATGCAGCGCCGGTAGAACATCTCCCAACCAGCAAGAACTGCCCTTATAACGCTGCTATTGTTATCGGCCAAGTTGGGGAGAAACGCGTACAGAAAACTTCGGGCACTGTCCGACGGGCTGAGGTGGGTACTTCGGCCAGCTAGGATCGGACAATCCGACTTCGCAGAGCAAGAAAACAGAGCCTTTGCCACTTTCGATCAACCGACGGTTGTCACAGCCCGCGCACCGGCTTGCCTTCAACAGCGGCGGCAAATTGGTTTCAGGCGGTTTCCGGTCGGACATACAGGCGTGATTGTGACCTAACGAGAGGTTGGAAGCTAGGAGTATTGGAAGAACATGCCAAGGGACTTTGCCGAAAACTGGAGCCTAAGCTAATTGAGACTTCGGAGTTATGCTTCACAGCATAGTGCCGAGGTCAATCAGCACGCAATGCTCGCGAGCCGCTTCAAGCTTTAGATACCGGGATTTAGCGGTTGGCCGATCAGCAGGTGGCTTGGCCCAAAGCTTAGCTCCAGACAACGGTCTCGCAATAAGAAGACTTCGTCGGGTTTTACTTGTTGATCTGCTGCAACAGTCCGAATGAGGGACATCAGCAAGTCGCGTCGAGCTCACGAGGCCAGTTGAACGGCGAGTTCAACGGAAGTGTGAGAGCCCTTCCCAGTTCAGAGTTTCGGGATCTTGCAGTGTCGCATGTTCCAATCCTGAACTCGCCTCCACACTTTGGAAGGCGAACCCGGCTATGCTCTCCGTGTTGCTTGCAAGGCAAAAGTAAGACAGCAAATACTCGACGCCTTTGCCGAGCTCAATAACGCTCGCGAATCGGGCTCTAGGCAACTCTTGTGGTGTCAACACATTGCTGATCGAGCGACTCCACATCCAGTGAAACAGACTTTCTTCTCCTCCTCGTTTACAGAGCCCGAGCAAGGGTTCACGCTGAGATCGCAGGTTTTCATCAAAGGCAAATGGAGCATTTTCAGGCGACTGATTCTGGCACCACAAAGCGCAGTAAATCAACATCTGGCCTCTCGGGAGTTCCGTCAGGAGTCGTAACTCAATCGGTAGAACATCTAGAACGCTTCGGGCATATGGATAGTCCTTTAGCTCAGGAAATTGTTCAGCGCGCTGTATCGCCGTAAGGCGTGGTGCGAGTATGAAATAGCCATTGCGGCCATTCCCCACAAATGCGGACCTACGAACTGAAGAACCGGCCAATGCCGCCAAAGCGGCGTAATGGAAACGCACGACTCACTTCAATGGGGCAATTGCGGAAAATTAGACATGCTTTTTCTGACTACTCACCAATCAAGCGATTGTCGATTAGTCGAGTTTTACCAACATGCGCAGCAATGAGAGCCACCGCTGGGCGGTCAATTTCGACCATCGGGTCGAGTGTTTCACGATCCACGATGGTAGCGTAGTCGATCGAGTCAGTGGCAGGCTTCAAAATTCGATGCATCTCATGCTCCAGCTGGGCAACTTGCGATAGGCCTTGAGAGACGAGGGAGTGTACCTGATTTAGTGCCCTTGAAAGGCACAGTGCACGCTCACGCTCTTCCGCCGACAAGTAGCGATTGCGACTACTCAGGGCCAAGCCATCTTCCTCGCGGATGGTGGCGCAACTTACAACGCGTATCGGCACGTTGAGATCCTCGACCATCTTTTTGATCACAGCCAGCTGCTGGAAGTCTTTTTGTCCAAAGTACGCGATGCTTGCCGGGAGGATCTGAAACAGCTTGATCACCACGGTCGTCACGCCACGAAAATGGTCAGGACGGAATCTTCCTTCAAGCGGCTTCGCGGTCGCCGGTGGGGATACGTAGGTAGAAAAGCCCTCCGGGTATACTTGCTGCGGCTGCGGAACGAAGACCAAACCACAACCCAATTCGCGTAGCCCAGCGAGGTCGTCCTCGAGTGTCCGTGGATAGCGGGACAAATCTTCCTCGGGACTAAACTGAGTTGGATTTACGAAAATTGACGCTGCTGTTACGTCGCACTCTTGGGTGCTGCGACGAACCAACGAAAAATGCCCCGCATGCAAGGCACCCATCGTAGGAACCAGTCCTATACTCAGGCCTTCTCGACGCCAATGATCCGCATGTGCGTAGGCTTCGTGAGGACTTTCGACTATCTTCATGACTCTCGACTTTAGTACTTCGAACTCGGACGGCGGGCAGACAATTGTATGAGCAAGGTATGTGTGATCAATGCGGTCGGATTCACTCCAGCACTCGCAAAACACTCCCCCAACATCTCCGCTTGCGGTCAAGTTCAGCCTTTCATCAGCCCGTACCCAGCTGTCACGTGCACTTCACAAGCAACGATGCTGACTGGATTGGCTCCCAGAGATCATGGCATTGTTGGCAACGGCTGGTACTTTCGCGACACCGGTGAGATTCGATTCTGGCAACAGTCGAATCGACTAATACAAGGTGAGAAAATCTATGAAAAAGTAAGCAAAGGCAAGCAA
>PKCQ01000199.1 GCA_002862265.1 Planctomycetaceae bacterium
GTTCTATCACCAAATACAATCAATCTCTTTCTGCTACCGACCATTGAGTGCGTTGAAATTAGAGGTGCTGGCAACTCTAGCTCTTAAATGAGGAGCCTTTTAAATTGAAATCGAAACTACTAAATAGTGCCTGAGTCGACAAAGAGATTCTGCCCGGTTACTCCGCAGGCAGGAGTTGATAGTAAGAACTGCACCATGCTGGCGACGGATGCCATCTCAGTCGACTTCTTTAGTGAAGTTCGCTGATAGATGCGCTGTTTTTGTTCATCGCTAAGTTCGGCTGACATTTCTGTTTCCATAAATCCAGCGACAACGCAGTTAGAGCGAATTCCGCGGCCCCCCCACTCCCTTGCCGTGTTTTTGGAAAACGCCTCAATCGCTCCTTTGCTTGCGGCGTACATCGCAAGCCCTTTGTATCCGGTATGCGCGCTAATAGACGAAATGTGAACGATCGATCCGCTCGTATTATGCAGCAGCATGTTTCTTATCGCGCTCTTTGTCAGAACCATGGGCGCGAGTGTATTGACCTGAAACATCTTCTCGAGCGATTCTTGATTCAAATTACTAATTAGGTCATCGTAAGCCACAGCTGCATTACTGACTAATGCGTCGATTGCGTTGTCAACGAATATTTTGCGGATTGTCAGCTGTTGAATGAAGTCGGTGTTCAATAGATCACACTCGACAAATTGCACTAATGCGTTTGTTTTGTTTTGAAGCTCTTGTAGCTCATCAGACATCGAGCGGCAGAGGGCAAAGACCGTATGCCCTTCTCCCGCGAGCTGCTTCGCAATTTGCAGTCCTAAACCTCGCGATGCCCCGGTCAATATGACTTTCATTTCGCTCGGACCTTTTTTCCTGCCTCGTTAGTTTCAAGTCGGTCGACAAGCCGTACTATCCTTGGAAGTTCGTAGGCCGCCAGGCGATCGCCAACACCTCTACGGATTTCTCCTACGCCAAATGGTGTTGAAGTGCGGGTAACGATATCACAGCACACGATACTCCCTGTTACAGAGTTTTGTCTGCCATAAACTACTACGTCGGCCACCTGTGGTAACTGTAACAATTCTCTTTCTACTTTCTGTGGGCAAACCTTGTTGCCGCCTACATTGATTTCGTCACCTCTTCGAGCCGTAAACTGGAAGGTCAAAGGTCTGTCGGAAACGACGTGCACTTGATCGCTGGTCGCAAAAAATTCGTCTGCACAATGGTCCGCAACGCTTGCGCCAAGCAAGCTGCGATGCACTTCCAGCTGGCCCTCAAAAACACGAATCTTGTCGACAAGTTCGGCAGGGACGGTGAAAATTTCTCCTTTGCTGGTGAGTAAACTACCCAGCTCCGTCGAGGCGTAGATGTTTCGATAGGTTGCCGCGGGAAAGGTTCGCCTGACTGCTTGGCTGAGACCTGTTTGACCAGCTTCTCCCCCGCTGGCAACGTGTTGCACAGCCGCAGCTTGTTTTCCGGTCGTGGCGAGCAAACGAAGGTACGTTGGGGTGGCACTGAGGTGGGACACTCCATGTTCGGCAATCGTCTGGAACGCTCTATCTGGTGGAAGCTTAACTAGATTTACGATGGTATTTTGATTGCAGATAGCCTGAAGTATTACTTGTAGGCCAGCCATTCTCGCCGGGTCGTAGCAAAGCCCCCAAGTCGCGTTGGCATACCTCTCCCCACGACGCACACCACGAACTAGCGTGGTGAGGCGGTGCCATACGAGTTTGGGTTTCCCCGCCGTTCCACTGGTTTGCAGGCCGATTCTACAATTTGATGCCTCGCATCTGGCATTGAATTCCTCGCTGTCGGCTTGCCATAACCAACCAACTGAACTCTCAGTTAAGGGAAGGCCTGGGACTGAGGCCTCTGTTGCGTTTTCTTGTGGAACTAGCTCAACCGCTTCATCGGAACAGACGGCGGTCAACAGTCTCTCAACTTGAACAGTTACATGAGAGTGCTTCCCTGCCGCAAGGGCCATCCCTCCAACCGGGTAGTTCGCAAGAACTTCGCATTGGGCATCGATCAACAGCTTTTTCATTTCCAGTGCCCGGACAGGTTGAAATTCTAGTCGTCCGCGGGAACCAATATCATGATTACTGCCTGAGTCGCTCTTGCAGTTGTCCGACTGTACTCACCAATCCCTCTGCAAAAACATCCAATCCGGTTTCAGCTTCGATTTTTACGGTAAGTACCGCGAGCTCCAGCGAATCTAGGCCTAGTTCCTCACGCAACCGCATTTCGCTTGAGAGTGTAGCTAAAGGTTCTCGTCCCGAGTCCGCGCGAATTTGGTTCACAATATCTAAAATCATAATCTCACGTTCAGTTGGATACGCAGCCAGCAGTTGGAAGGAGCGAGATGGAAGTCGTTACGGAGCCTTTGCACTGGTGAACGAGCAAGCATGGGATCCGGTCGCGAGTCCCGTAGTAAAGTGACTCCGGCGCAGTTGTCAATTCTGCAGTGTCGTATTGTCCCGAAAGTTGGAGCTCGCAATGGAGAAGGCCGTTGTCCCCAACCAGAAGACCTGACTCGCTGAGTTGCCAGTCTAGCTCTGGTGCAAGTCGCCAGCAAATCTGGAAGTCTTGATCAGGCGTGACGCAGTCCGTGATTGTATATGCATCATCCAATCGCTGAATGCTACGTCGATGCCGATACGAGTCTGGTCCAGGGAATTTGGCTTCACAAACAAATTCGGATTCATTAAGTACCTCAACCTTTGTTTCGGACCAGTAGAACCACAAAAAATTTGGGCCTTTGATCATTTGATCTCTAGTCGGAATACTCACCGTGTTATGAGCTTTCGCTGAGTAGAAGTAGTTCTTTACTTCAGCGTCTCGGTGATAGTAGCGGAAACTTCCAGCGTCACGCAGCACATTGATGT
>PKCQ01000261.1 GCA_002862265.1 Planctomycetaceae bacterium
AGAGAAGCGAGAAGCAAGAGGCAGCTTTAGGGTGAATGAAAACACTACGCACTCAAAGCCTTTTGCCTAGCATTGATCTGCGTAAAGAACACATCTTCCAAATCCGGTTCAACCTGAGTGAACCCATCGCCTGGATTTTCTTCACTGCGAATGTGAATCAGCGGCCTGCCGGCAACCAACTTGGTCGAAATGATAGGATACCGAGCCTCAATCACACCTAACTCGTCTTTCGAAACCGACTTTTGCCAGATCTGCCCAGCTAGTTCCGATTCAGCATCTTCCGGTGTACCCGCAAACAGCAGCGTGCCGAGATTGATAATCGCCATCTGAGTACAGAGCTCTTTCACGTCCTGAACGATGTGCGTAGAAAGAATGACGATCACATTTTCGCCTACCTCAGCCAGCAAGTTGTAGAAGCGATTCCGTTCGCCTGGGTCCAGCCCGGCTGTTAGCTCGTCAACGATGAGTAGTTTCGGATCACCAATCAACGCCTGAGCAATGCCGAAACGCTGCTTCATCCCGCCCGAGAAAGAGCTAATTGCTTTGCGTGCATGCTGAGTAAGATTGACTCGCTCAAGCATTGCCCCAACGAGCTCCTTGCGCTCTCCGCGATTGGTCACACCCTTTAGGATCGCAATATGATCCAGCATGGCACGAGCGGATGTCTTGGGGTAAACGCCAAACTCTTGCGGCAGATAGCCGAGGATTCTCCGAACCGCCTCTCTATCCCCCAGTACGTCAAGAGCATCGAGATGCACCCTGCCTAAATCTGGCTCTTGAAGCGTTGCCAATGTTCGCATCAAGGTTGACTTGCCAGCACCGTTTGGCCCCAAAAGCCCATACATGCCTTTAGGGATCGACATCGAAACGTTATCCAAAGCCCTTACGCCGTTTCGATAAGTCTTAGTGAAATTCTCAATTACCAATTGCATAGGGGTTTCTTGCCATTTCGAGGAGAGAGCGATCGCGCCAAGAGCCCGCTGCAACGGGCACAGATAACTGGTGCAAGTCATCCTCGCAGCACTACCCGATCTCGCGTGGTGCTGGCACAGACGACTTGTGGAGATCATTCGACCCGTAATGCGAATTCTTGGCCCTCGACAAAAGAATTTTAAGCGTGGCAATTCCTACTAATTCGCGAGCGACAGAACCCACTAGTAGAACTGGCGAAAGAGCAACCACCATACGAGTGCGTCCAGACGCGGTTGAGAGCAAACTCTATGAGCCGACGGCGCCAGCCGCGGGACTGCCTTCGTCGAGGATTTACGGATTGAGCAAACGCTCGGCCATCGCTTGAAGCCCTTCGTTAGGATGCCTACCAGAAATCTCCGCCATAGCTTCTGGAGATTCTTCGTTACCGATACCTCGAAGTGCGATCAATACCCACTGTATGGTCTGCGTCATTTCTGCGCTCGTATCATTCGCGGAGACCTTCATCATGAGTTTCTTTTGTCGATCATCCTTAGGGTTTCAGAAGCTTGTCTGTCTTGAGGATGCGCTTCGACAAGAACTCCACGGCTCCCTTAATCGAAGCAAGAACGCGGATTGCTTTGAATGCATCCGTGAAGAGAGCCGCCTTTCTGCCAGCTTCTACCGCCGGTTCTGCCCGCAACTGCTCCCAGAGTTGCTCTAACGACTCGCCCTATGGCAACGGTGGAGCATCCAACTCTGAGGCCGTCAAGTTCCAAACGTATGACACTCCATTGCTACACGTCAGAAGTGTGCTTGAATCAGCTCCAAAGCGAAGTGAGTTGACGTAGCTGCGTTGAGCGGGAATCTGCAGCATCAGATTTCCGTCGACAGCATCAAGGATGTACACATTGCCATCCATCATTCCCGCTGCTAGCCAGAGTCCATCGGACGAATAAGCGATGGAGCCGAAAACGAAGCGATTCGGCAACGCCGTCCGACTCACTCATTTCGGCTGTTCTCGATCGGTTACATTCCAGAAAGTGATTTCACCACTATTTCAGTGGAGGATCAACTGCCTCTAGCCCAGAGCATCCAAGTGCTTTGCGGATAAAAAACCAACCGAGTCTGAACCTATGATTTGCCCTCACGAAACAGGTGCGACGGATTGCAGATCGCAGCCTTGGAAAGTATGGTCCATCCAACCGAAACCGAACGAAACTCGCACGCAGCTAGCTGATTCTCGCAAACTTTACCATCATGACGATCGAGTTCCGCTGCACCTCCTGTTCCAAGCTACTGCAGGTATCTGAGGAGTCTGCCGAACGGAACTGCCGATGCCCTAGCTGTGGCGTGATGGCAATGGTTCCGCACCCCGCATCTACCACGCAACGACAACACTCCCCTGCACAACCAGCACCGCAAACCAAGATCGCCTGCCCACATTGCTCAAGCACCATGGCAGTTCCAGCATCTGCGGCTGGCAAACAAGTAAGCTGCCCATTCTGCGAGAAGACAATAATAGTTCCTTTACAGAATTCGGCTCCGAGTCACCCCGCACCGACTCAACCTTCCGGGAACATCCTTTCCAGTTTCGATCAGGAACTCCCCCGACTTGAAACCACTGCCGGTGGAGCGACTCAAAACCCTTGCGCGGTCAGCCAACAGAGCTATGCAGCTCCCCAGCAGCAAATTAGCAACAGCCCCGTACAGTACATCATTGTCGGGATCATCTTTATTGTATTCGGATTTTTGTGGGTCTTAGGTTCCTGCGTAACGACCATAAGGCGAACCCAGGAGGATCCCAATTTTCTGGCAACGCCCGAGGGCCAGGGCTACCTCTTCGGAATGCTGACACTAATTATTTTTCCGCTCGGAGCGATCATCGGTGGCATCTCGTTTGTTTCGGCCGGAAGCAAACGCAACGCTCGGGCGGCCTCGATTCTCGCCTGTATCCCGT
>PKCQ01000372.1 GCA_002862265.1 Planctomycetaceae bacterium
TTGATGGATTCTTGCCGCCAGCAAAAATCACCGATCGGCCGAGTAGCGGACAATCCGGATTTCGCGAGTTCGGGCTACCTTTCGCCAGTGATCCAGCCATCACCAAGCACCTCGCCGCCTTCCTTGGTGCCCATGCGGACAAAGTCGCAGAGGATGGCGATCCAGAGTCCTTTGCTGCGCAGCCTGATGTGATTCTCTTCAATGGTGGCTTCTTCGCCTCGGAACTGCTTCAGAAACGGCTGCTCGGGGTCATGCGTTCATGGTTCGGGGGAGACAAAGAGAACTACGAGCCACCCGTTCTAGACAACGACCGACTTGACCTTGCAGTTGCTCGCGGAGCCGCTTATTACGGCATGGTGCGTCGAGGCGAAGGTGTCAAGATCTCCGCAAGTCTGGCTCGTAGCTACTATGTCGAAGTAGAAGCGAGCAATGGACAGGCTCAAGCAATTTGCCTTGTGCCTGGCAGCACAGAGCCAGGGCAGGACATTCATCTTGACGAGCTAGAGCTTGACCTGACAGTTTCCGAACCAGTCGAGTTCTCCCTGCATGTCTCGAGCACGCGTTTGGTCGACAAGGCGGGCGAGATCGTTGAGGTGAATCTGGAGCAGATGAAGGCCTTGCCGCCAATCCGAACCGTTTTGCGAACCGATCGTCGGAATCAAACCGGCACGATACCGGTAACGCTACACGCTCACCTGAGCGAAATTGGTACTATTGATCTTTGGTGCCAAGGTGTGGAATCGGACCATCGCTGGCGTTTGCAGTTTGACGTCCGTTCCACCACAGAGACGGACCGGGAAGCTTACGTTTCGGCTGCGGAAGACGAAGGTTTCGTCGACGAGGGGACTTGGCAGTCCTGCGAGTCGGTCATTGAGAGTGTCTTCGGTGAAACTGGCGATGAGAAGCCTTCTAAAATGATTCGGCGGCTCACAGAAACGCTGGGCAGTGGCAAGCTGGACTGGCCCACTTCCCTCCTTCGCCGCATTTGGGAAAAACTACTCAGTATGCAGGATGGTCGCCGCCGAAGCCCTGCGCACGAAGCGCGATGGCTGAATGTACTCGGATTCGCGCTCCGGCCCGGCTACGGTCTAGCCGTCGACGACTGGCGAGTCGCAGAGACTTGGCGTCACGTGAACAAGAAACTGGCACACGCTGGAGCGAGCAAGTCAGAGGCTTTGATTTTGTGGAGACGCATTGCCGGTGGATTGTCGGCTGGACAGCAGTCAGCCCTGGCAGATCCGATGATCTCCTCGCTGCGAGCTGCCCATAGCATTCTGATTCACAACCGGCAGTCGCGTGGTGAGCCAACCTATCCGATGCATGAATCGGAAGAAGCCTGGCGTTTACTGGGCTCTTTGGAAAACCTGGAAGCTGACACCAAATGGCAGATTGGGAAAATGCTACTCGATCTTTATCCGAAGCGTCGTTATGAAAAGATGCGAGGAGCAATGCTCTGGTGTCTTGGACGACTCGGCGGGCGTCAGCCACTTTATGGGGCGCTGAACAATGTCGTGTCCTTGGATATTGCAATGCAATGGAGTCAGGCAATTATTGGGTTTGACAACAAATACCAGATGCACCGCGCGACGGCGCACCTGACCATGATGCAGCTCTCGCGGAAGACTGAGGACCGCTATCGAGATCTAGATGAATCCGCTAGACACAATGTTGTCGAATGGCTCAAAGCGAGCGGTGCTCCAGAGAGATATGTTGAGCTTGTCGTGTCAGGCGGTGAGCTGCAAGACGACGAAACGTCCAGTATCTTCGGAGAAGCCTTGCCCAGGGGGTTTCGCATTCAAGTCTAAAGCCGTTCAACTCTTCATGAGATTCAAGTTGAAATGCCCGAGAATCCATTCGATGCGCTAGCCTCATTGGATGACGAGAGTCCCGAAGAAAGAGCGAAGCGGCTTGTTTTCCAACCGGCTACGGCGCTCATCGTTTTGTCTTCAATACACGCGGTTTTCGACACGATTGGATTGGTGAATTGCGTTTTCTTGGTCATCCAGAGACATCCATTCTCCACGCCAGAGGTGATCAACTATATTCACTTTGCCATGCATTTCAGCAGCATGATCGTGATCTCCATCGGTGGCGCCCAACTTGGCTATCTCAAGTCGCGTCGCTGGGCCAGAGTCGGAGCACTGCTCGCTTGCGTCGCCATGTTGACACCATGCCTCATTCTTGGAGTTCCTTTTGGAATCTGGTCTCTGATGTTGCTCGGCGATGAGAGGATTGGAGCAGCCTGGATGTGCCAAAATACAGCTGAGGCTCTCTAGCTAGGCGGTGAGCGTTAACACTTTATCGTAAGTTAACGCCGTGGCACATTAGTGAGCCTTGTCACCCTGAGTCGTCGAGACCATCGTGTGGGTATTTCGCATAAATGCCGACCGTAGCACTCAGAGACGAGCCTTCATCGCGATTGCTAATCTTGGACTTTCTCAAGCAATCGACCTGGGCTGCCCATCATGTGGTAGCCGCCGTCGACATGTAGGATTTCGCCAGAGACGCCATTGCTCAGGTCGCTCAGCAAAAATGCGCCCGTTCGCCCAACTTCTTCGTGGCTTACGTTTCGGCCCAACGGTGCCATGTGCTCATAAAGTTTCAACATCTCATCGACACCAGCAGCGCGGCCAGCTAGAGTTCGCATTGGTCCGGCGCTGAGTGCGTTTACTCGAACACCTTTGGCTCCCAAGTCATAAGCAAGGTAACGAACCGATGCTTCCAGTGCGGCTTTGCAGATCCCCATTACGTTATAGCCTGGAACGCACTTCTCTCCACCGAAGTAGCTCATGGCTGCCACAGAAGCATGCTCGTTGAAGATATCCTTGGCGGCATTGCAAACTGCGATCAAGCTGTACG
>PKCQ01000182.1 GCA_002862265.1 Planctomycetaceae bacterium
ACGCGTCCGAGCGGGGCTTCAAATCCCAAGGCATAGCAGTGGTCATCGAACGCTTTCGTCGTTTCGCGCCGTGATGCATCTTAGGAATTGAGCATTGAGTGCACCGAAGCTGCAGGACCGCCTTCAGAGACTAGCAGATTTGATAGCAGAGAAGTGTCAGGGTTCCAGATGCCATGCCGATATTGGCAGCGATCATGGATTGCTTCTCCGTTACTTGCTTGAGAGCAAAATCGTTTACCGCGGAATCGCCGGGGAGCTGCGAAGCACTCCGCTCGCGAACTCGAAAAGACAGCTGCGAGACCTACCCTGCGATGTGCGTCATGGAAATGGGCTTGAGGTGTTGCATCCGGGAGAAGTTTCAAGCCTCAGCATTTCAGGGATGGGAGATCAAACTATCCTCTCAATCCTATCCAATCATCCGGCTTGTCTGCCCAAGTGGTTGTTCTTACAACCCAACAAAGGAATTGGTGCGGTTCGAAAGTGGGCCTACGAAAGTGGCTTTCACTTGAAGACAGAAATCTGGACTAAGAAAGATTTTCAGCTACTTGCCTTTCAAAAGGCGGATTGGCGTGATCCTGCCTACGCCCGATTCGCTGAGAATGATGATCTTCTCGAAACATCTCAAATTTTTGGGCCGGTTTTCTTACAACAACGCCACGCGTCCTTACTGAAACGTTTACAGGCCGAATCGCGTTATTACGAACTGCTTCCGAAACTAGGGGTAATATCGAAGCATAGACTGCGGCTCATACACATCGCCTTGCGGTGGTTGGCCGATCATAGCAAATGACACGCTTTATTGGTCGCACGAGGGTTGCCAGCCATCAATATCCATCAAGCCATTTGCATCCCATATTTGAGGCAGTTTGTCCGTAGTAGGAATTGGTGTTCCTATGTCGGCCATGATTCCAAGTCACATTCTATTGGTGGATGATACCCAGGGATTATCGCCGACTATCGCAAGATCCTTTCCGCGAATTGGGCAGGTCAACACCTCGAGGCAGCAGAGTTGTTCCGAGGCAAGCAACGATCGCCGGAAGTCGATCTACCAGTTTCCGACCTAATTGCCGGGAATCAGGGGCAAGAAGCTGTTTTTCTGGTTGAGCAAGCCCTAGCTGCGGGACGTCCATTTAGCCTGGCGTCTGTCGACATGCGTATGCCCCGGCTGGGATGGCCTAGAGATGATCGTACGCATTTGGGAAATTGATCCTGACATGCAACTGATCTTCTGCTCAGCATATTCGGACCACAATTGGAATGAGATTCGTAAACGTATCGGTGAAACCGGTCAACTAGCGTCTCGAACTTTGCCGGCGCAACCAGGATTGCAACTCGGATTTGGTATAGAAGCCGATGGGCGATCACTTTGCTGGCGTTGATCGCTGCTCAGGAAATGGCAAGGCCTTCACGCTTTCAGCCCATTCACGCCATTTTGCCTTCATAGCTGTTACTCGATCCGGGTGCTGCATAGCAAGGTTTCGAGTTTCACCACGATCAGGCCTTTCACCACCATCCATCTGGTACAGCTCCCAACCGTCTTTGCGACGATCATTGAACGTCACAAGCTTCCAGTCACCATCTCGAATCGCACTGTGATTCTCGTGTTGCCAGAAAAGCGTACGTGAATTTGCCAGAGTGTTGGCGTCTTGGATATGATCCGCAAAACTCTCCCCAACTAGCTTGGGAACTTCTACGCCATTGCGCTCTCTTGGTTGCTCAGCGCCCGACAACTCCATCAAAGTAGGGAAAACGTCAACGAGGTGCACGACAGCTTTCTTTTCAATTCGCCCTGGCTTGTCCAATCCTGCTGGCCAGTGAACGATGAGTGGCGTTGAAATGCCGCCTTCGTGAACAAACTTCTTATACATACGGAACGGAGCATTTGAGTAGGCGGCCCAGCAGGCTCCCTGCGAAATACTCCAGCCACTTTTCTTCTTCCACTCTGAGTAATTCGACTCAAAGTAGTTGCCCCAGTTCATACCAAAATCGCCTGTCTCTCCGCTACAACCATTATCAGACAGAAACAAAATCACTGTGTTGTCCAGAACTCCGCACTGCTTCAAGCGTTGAACAAGCCGGCCAACGTTTTGATCCAAGTTGTCTACTTGCCCAGCATACATCGCGCGTCTAAAGTCCAATTCGCGCTGAGCTTGCTTACCGAGTTTATCCCATCGAGGAATCGCGTTCTTCGGCATGCCAAATCGCTGCTGGATCTCGGAGGAAATGTGCACGTTGGCAAAACTCTGATTCCGCTTGAAATTTGCTCTCGGCGCATGCAGCCCCATCGTCACCTGACGCACAATCTTCTGCTTGGTTAACTCGTCCCAGCCGTCTAAATATTTCCCTTTATATTTCTTAATCAACTCATCCGGAGTCTCTAGCGGAAAGTGAGGCACGTTGTAGCAGAGGTGCAGTACGAATGGCTTTTTACTATCAGTTGCTTGGTCGATGTAGTCTAGAGCGGCGTCCGTGAAAAACTCCGTCGTATAAAAATCTTCCCCCGGACGATATGGATTTTCAGGCTCCTTGCCGGCAGGAATCCATAGGCTTCCATCCCGATGAATCGGAGACCCAGGCAGTAAGTTCCAGTAGCTATCGATGTGGCTATAGATGCCCGTGAACTTCTGCCAGCCGTGCTTTTCAGGGTGAGCTCTTTCCGCGCGATGGCCAACATGCCATTTTCCGACCATCATCGTTTGATAGCCGTCTTGCCCGAGAGCATCTGCAAAGGTGACAACATTTTCCGACAAGTTGCCTTCGTATCCCGGCCCACTGTCGCGGTAGACCATCATTCCGATGCCAGCTTGATGGGACCAAAGTCCGGTTAACAGAGAAGCACGCGACGGGCAGCAGCT
>PKCQ01000208.1 GCA_002862265.1 Planctomycetaceae bacterium
GCTCCTCGAGGCCCGGGCTGACCTGAACGAGCAGCCAAGAGTGAGCAGCAAGGAACGGAAGAGAGTGGACAGTGAAATGATGACTCATTACGGGTTTACCCCACTGATAGTCGCTGAGTTCCACGGGGCTACGCCACTGATGCGCGCTGCCGCGAGGGGCAACATGGAGTTGTGCGAGAGCCTTTTAGCTGCGAGGGCGAACGCCATGCTCAGGAATGACGAAGGCCACACCGCGTTGGATATTGCCGAGTTGAGGAAGAAGACCGGCCACATCACGATAGACGAAGGTTTTGTCAATACCGGCAGCACTTCCAGTGCTATCACTTTTTTGAACGGCGAGAAAGGAATATTGCGCTATCGCGGATATCCCATCGAGCAGATCGCCCGCAACTGTGACTTCGTCGAGACTTCCTACCTCTTGATTTACGGCAACCTGCCCAATGCCAAGGAGCTTGCTGATTTTCGTGAATCGATCCGTAAGCACACGATGATTCATGAGGATATGAGAAACTTTTACAACGGATTTCCTAAAGATGCCCACCCGATGGCAATCCTCTCCTCCGTTGTTGGCGCCTTGTCGACCTTTTATCAGGATTCATTGGATCCGCGTGATCCGGTGCAGCGTGAAATCTCGATCCACAGGCTGATTGCCAAGCTGCCAACCATCGCCGCATACAGCTATAAAAAATCTTGCGGTCAGCCATTCATGTATCCGCAGAATCATCTTTCGTACTGCGAGAATTTTTTGAGATTGATGTTTGCGGTTCCAACGCAAGACTACGAGCCCGATCCAGTTTTCGTCGAAGCCTTGAACTTGCTGCTGATTTGTCATGCTGATCACGAGCAGAATTGCTCGACCTCGACAGTGCGGATCGTTGGCTCATCCAATGCGAACTTATTCGCGTCCATCTCCGCTGGCATCTGTGCCCTGTGGGGACCTCTGCACGGTGGTGCGAACGAAGCGTGCGTTCAAATGCTTCAGCGTATTGCCGACGATGGCGGAAATGTTGAGAAGTACGTGAACATGGCGAAAGACAAGAGCGACGGTTTCCGACTAATGGGTTTCGGTCACCGCGTCTACAAGAGCTTCGATCCCCGTGCAACGATTATCAAGGAGACTTGCGATAAATTGCTTAATACGTTGCAACTCGATGACCCTTTGTTCGAGGTGGCGCAAAAGTTAGAGGAAGTGGCTTTGAAAGACGAGTACTTCATCGAGCGCAAGCTTTATCCGAATGTAGATTTCTACTCGGGTATCATCTACCGAGCGATGGGACTTCCCACTCGCATGTTCACCGTGCTGTTCGCCATCGGTCGCCTACCTGGCTGGATTGCTCACTGGGTCGAGATGCACAACTCCTCCTCGTCCAGAATTGGACGTCCAAGGCAGGTTTACACCGGACCTACAGTTCGAGACGTTGTCCCCATGGATCAACGCGACTAGTGCTTTAGTCGGTTTTGGTGTCGGTTATCAGAATACAACTTGGATGAATTGCACCACTGGGCGCGAAGGTGAGCGAAGCGACGGAGAGTGTTAGTATTGAGTTGGAGGCACTCGCTGCTCCCATAGGCCAGCTAACCTTGCTCCGGCAAGCACTCATTTGCGCCGAACTTGCAAAGCTGTCTTACTATCGCCCCGACGTTGTTTCTGCCTTAGCTGAAAGCGTCGGGCTTGAGCAATGTGAGTATTTTGATAGGGACGGCGCGCAGGCGTATATCTTCGGCAATCGATTTGACTGCTTTGTGGTTTGTCGAGGCACTGAGCCGAATGAGTGGAACGACATCAAAGCTGACGTGAAGGCAGTGAGTGTTTTGGCCGAAACGGTTGGCAAAGTACACGCGGGCTTCAAAGCAGAAGTCGACGACCTGTGGCCTCGCATGCAGATCGCCCTACAAGAGAATCAAAGGCCGCTTTGGTTTGCCGGTCATTCGCTCGGCGGAGCGATGGCAACTATTTGTGCTGGACGGTGTAAGCTGGCTGAGATTCCAGCCAACCCAAGCGGTCTCTTCACTTTTGGAAGTCCACGAGTCGGGAACGGCCGTTACATCAACTTCGTCAAGATCCCTCACTACCGGTTCGTCAACAACAATGATATCGTTTGCAGGGTGCCGCCCACTTGGCTGGGGTACAAACACTGCGGCCGCGAAATGTATTTCAATGCCCTCGGCAGATTGAGGCAATACAGTAGTTGGCGAAAAGTGCGAGATCAATGGTACGGCTTCTTTCTCGCCCTCGGCAAGTTTAAGATCGATCACTTCGCTGACCATTCGATGCTCAAGTACATCGAGTACCTCCGAAAAGCAGCGAAAACCCTTGGAAAATAAGGCTCAAACGCAGTTTTAGGCCCTTTTGACTACCCCGAAATAGACTGAAAAAAACAAGAGAAAACACGCCGCAAGGGATAGACTACCCCGCGCTTAAAGGGTAGCAATCGGCTCGCGTTCTATTGGCCTTCGGCTTCGTACCAGAAGTGCAACGAGACGGTGACAACTGCCGCAAATAGACCGAGCCAGGTAATAGGGTTACTCATTGCCCGTCCTCCTTCAATGCTGCTAGACCTTCGGCGACTATAGACTCACGGATGCTATCGCTCAGCTTGCTATCGTTGGGGCATGGCTCGAGGTTAGACGACAACGCGCCTGAGGTCTCACCATCGCACCAATAGACCTTGACTAGCTGTTTACTACCTAGCTCAGTAGAACGAATGATAACGCCGTTCTCAGGTGGGCTATACATCCCCACACTCCGCAGGAACTCGCCACGGTGCCGCACTAGCTGGCCGACTTCAAACTTGCTGGATCTCATTTTATCGCTCCTTCCTTTGCTTAGCAGCAAACTTGATAGAGTTT
>PKCQ01000020.1 GCA_002862265.1 Planctomycetaceae bacterium
GTCCTCCTCGGGCGAATGGCCTTTGTCATCTGACTTGCCATAAGCCTGACCGCCACGAATTCCGGCTCCGCACATCAGTCCAGAAAAGACCCCTGGGTGGTGATCACGCCCGGCATTCTCATTGATCTTCGGCGTACGACCGAACTCAGTCGCAAGGACAACGAGAACTTCGTCGAGCATGCCCTTCGATGCCAAATCTTTAAGCAGAGCTCCGACGGCGTTATCGACGTTGGTTGCAAGCTCAGGGATACGCGAGTAGATATCGTTGTGGTTGTCCCAGCCACCATACTCTACTTCGACAAACCGGACTCCCTTCTGTACCAATCGACGTGCCAACAGACAGCCCTGACCGAATCGATTGTCACCATAGAAGTCACGGATTTCTTGCTTCTCTTGCTTGATGTCAAAGACATTGAGTTCGGAAGAGCCCATTAGCCGAACAGCTTCGCGGTACGTTTCGTCATAGGCTTGAACGAGGCGACTGTCGACGCTGGTCTTAAACTTTGCATCAAACTGCCTCGCCAGAGACATGCGTTTGCGGAAAATATCTTCATCCACGTATCCCGGCGACTTGGAATTTTGTAAGCCAGCTGCAGGATTGGAAATCGGAACAGGAGCAATAGAGGCCGGCAGAAATCCAGCGGCTGGGTGCCCTGCCGCAGAGCCAATTAAGACATTACCAGGCAGATTCGGGTTGGCTTTCTTTAGAATGTGGTTCGCCCACGTGCCGAGAGCAGGGTGGCGGATTGAGTTCAGCGGTTTGTAGCTGGTCCGCATCAGATAGCGACCCTGCTCGTGCGCACCAGTTTCGGTAGTCAGGCTCCGTACGAGCGCAATTCCATTCATCAGATAGGCGAGTTTGGGCATCTTGTCAGTGATCTGAATGCCAGGAACTCGCGTCTTAGTAGGCTGGGTCTCGCCCTGGCTCTCGGACCCCGGTTTGGGATCAAAGGTATCCAAGTGACTCATGGCGCCAGTCATATACAGATAGATCACGCTCTTTGCTTTACCAGCGGTAGATGTTGCCGCCGCAGCATGCGCGATAGAGTTCATGCCGGTATTTGTCAAAGCACCTGCGACACTGACACCGAGTAATGACTTGGCTGCCGTCGACATGAAAGTACGTCGATCTTGCTCCGGATTGAGGCCTTGGATGGCAAGTTCGGGAGTGAATCGAGGAGACATAGCTTCGCTTTTTGTGAGTGGTTTGCTTTGAAAACTCATGAACCCAGGTATCACTGAATGAACAGGAACTCTCGTGTGTTGATCAAGGCCCAGATCACGTTGCCGTAGCCCATAACTCGGTCACCTCGGGTCATCTCCCTCATCGCGATCTCACGATCTCGCGAAGTTGGAGGTCGGTTCAGAATGGATTTGAACATGACGTTCATTGCATCACGGACGTTGGCAGATTTCATCACACTGTCATTGATGACCGAGCCCCTCTCCAACATCATGTGCGTGAATAGACCATTGAACATCGTCAAGACTTGGGGCACCGTCGGGTCAGTGCCGTCACCTTCGATCGTTTCCCGGTCACACTGACCAAACTGCCGGATGAAATGATCGGCTGGAAGTGGAGATTGCAGTTCGGACGCGCGAGCGAGGACTTGCCGCTGATAGGCCGACTTATTCATGATCTTCGTTCTAGCACGCGGACCAACAGACTCGTCATACTCTTTGGCTTTCTCCTCGACTTCCGCGTAGTTGACTTTGGACAGGTCCATATTGACGGTGTCGGCGAGCTGTGCTGTCGTCGGGAGATCGTAAGAAATCGGGTTGTACACTGCGATGGTTAGGATGGAATCCCAGGCTTGCTCTGCAGACATACGCCGCAAACGCGGACCTTGGTAGTGATAGAACTCCGCTTCTGAGGGATCATAATCACTGCTTGTCCGTTGGTAGGTGCGGGTGTACATCAAAGTTCGGATGAATTCTTTTTGATTGAACTTCAAACGAATCATCTCTTTCGTCAAGAAGTCCATCAGCTCATCATTTTGGCTGACGGTATTATCGGTGATATCATCGACAGGCTCGATCAAGCCAACGCCCATCACTTTCTTCCAAAGTCGGTTGGCGATCGTCTTTGCAAAACGTGGGTTCTTCGAGTCGGTCAGCCAAGCTGCGTACTGCTCGCGAGGAGAGAGTTCCTTCGCTCCTGCAGGAGCTTCTCCCCAAAGAAAATTGGGCTTCACCAATTGATTCGGCTTCGCGTCGTCATACTGATAGTCATGCGGCAGCTTGAGCTTGCGTTTGTCGTTGAACGAAACTCGGAATAGGTTCGCTTGCAATAGTAAGTTCTTTGAGCCGGTGAGTCGCTTACTATCATCTATCTCCGTGAGTTCCTTACGAACTCGTGTGATTGGGTTACCGTTCTTAAAGGCGGGTGTTCCACCGCCGTCTCGAGTACGGGTGCCATGCGTGAATGCGGCCAGTTGATAGAACTCTTGTTGCGTCCATTTGTCGAATGGATGATCGTGGCATTGCGCACAACCAATCTGCGTTCCAAGGAACACGCGTACTGTGTTGTTGACATGTACCAGAGGCATTCCATTGTCTCGAAGTGTATAGCCGACTGCTGGGCTGTCCCAGATTTTGCCTTCTGCAGTCAGCATCTCGGTGACCCACTTGTCGTAAGGCATGTTCTTCCGCAAAGTCTCCTTGACGTAATCGCGAAAAGGAAAACCGATAATGTTGTTGTTTGGTCGATCTTTTACGCGAAGAATGTTCGCCCAATAGTTGTACATATGGCTGACGTAGCCAGGTGAACTCAGGAGTTTATCAATAGCGACTTCGCGTTTGTTGGAAGCCTTAGTTGCTGCGTAAGCGCTTGTTTCGATCAGTGTCGG
>PKCQ01000613.1 GCA_002862265.1 Planctomycetaceae bacterium
GACTTGAGGGATCATACTCTGTTCATTCGAGCCAAGGGATCCATCTACGGTCTCAACGGGGAAGACGGCAGCCTTTTGTGGTCACGATTCATCGGCCGCGGATTTGCCAGCGATCCTGTACGAATTGGGGAGGAGAGCAGCACTGATGCACTAATTTGCATCCCTGCCAAGGGGCACGTTCTACGAGTTGATGGAAAGACCGGCGACATCGAATGGTTCGCAGATTTCAAAACCAAGATCCACAATCCAGTTTTCGAAGGAGAAGACCTGATTGTGGCTTCGCATGCTGGAGATGTAATCAGTTTGGACCTGCAAAGCGGCAGCGTCCTATGGTCCAAGAAAATCCCTCAGGAACTTACGGTTGCTCCAGCGATCGCGTTTCAGAAAGATTACCTCTATCTGCCCGCGGCGCATACAAGCATGTACGTCTTGCAGCGCAGTAGTGGCGAATGCCGTGATGTCATCTACACTGGGCATCGCCCTGGCTCTGTCGCGGTATCGCCGATCGTACACCTAGGACAACTGTTCTTCTTCGAGAATACGGATTCGCAAAATGGAAAGATTCGCTTCTTCAACATCAGTGTTGACGATCAATCTAAACTCTCGGAAGACCAGCAGTCGGCCAAAGTAAACGGCAATATCGTTGTTGGACCTGAAGTTGATGGGAGACGCTTGCTAGTCCAATCCGATCTGGGGCAGATTCAAGCGTTTGATGTCGAGTTATCGGCCAAGAAAAACAAGGTAGCCAATGTAGCTACGAGGGGTGCAAATGTACTTGCGCCAAGACTTTCCTGGTTCACCGCACAGGAAAGTAAAGTTTGGCTTGCCGACTCACGTCTCTATTTGCTTAACTTGCAGGAATCCAGTCAGCAGTTCACTCGAGCCAAATGGAGTAAACACGATGGTGATGCATTCCAAGGGGCTCCGCTAAAGATCGAAGATACGATTGTTCACGTTCGCACCATTCGTGGAAACCGCGGCCTGCGTGTGACAGCAGCTGATGCTGAAACTGGCGAGATGATCTGGGAATCTGATATCGGAGTCCCTGTAACGCTTTTAACAGAGAATGATTCTGGGCTAGTTGCCGTCAACTCGGGTGCCAATCTCTTCAGCCTTACCAACGAGAAGATCCGCAGCAATGCCGATCAAAACGCGGGCAAAGATCGCGTATCGCTCGACTTCGAGTCTCCCGTTTCACTTGGCCCCAACCGGCAGGTAATGTTCAATCTGTCCAAAGCGAACCAGCTCGCAAATCTCAATGGCAACGAACTGCGACTTCTTTCGGCCAATTTTGGCGGTGCAAACCTGTCCTGCCCTGTGATCGCTGTAGGTGACAAGGTCGGAGTTGCCCTGGAGAATGGGCAGTTCCTGCTGATCGATCCTACGAATGGCTCGAGTGCTTCGTCGCCGTATCAGTTGCCCATGAAGCCGGGACAAAAGATCAAGTGGAACACTCCGTTGTACATCGAGTCAGCCAACTCCATTATCATTGCCAATGACAAACAGAAGCTTGTAAGACTCTCCGATGGAGATTCTTTGCGAGCTCTGACGACCGTCGACCTCGAGTCGCCACTGGTCGGACCAATTGTTCAGGCTGGAAAGTCGATTGCTGCTGTCGCGTCTACGAAATCTGGCGATTCTCTGCTGGTGTTCAACCCAACATCCTTGAAGTCGACAGGCCGACTGGCACTGCCTGGCCGTCTCATCTCAGGACCTTTTGGACAAGACGACGGCTGCTTGATTCACACCGATCAGGGTTTGCAGTGGATCTCGGCGGAGGCCAAGCAAGTCTGGGCCATACGATTCCCAGCTGCTGCAATCGCTGGTGCTCCACAGATGGTCGACGACAAATTGATTTTGGCGACAGTGATGGGACAGATATGGATAATTGAGGCTCAGACCGGAACCGTTGAAGCCAACGTCGATTTAGAGCAAGCCTTCAGTTCGAGTCCTTTAAACACAACACAAGGTATTGTCGTCGGAACGGAAGAAGGCACGGTCTTGGCGATTCCTATTCCGACCAGCAAGACCATTCCGTAGTTCAGGGGAGACCGATTATGTTCTTCGGTTTAACCGAGTTGCAAACCAACCATCGCTTCGAGGGTGTGGTAAGGATGTCCAAAAAACTGATTGCCTTACGTTTCTTTGCGTTCGCGTTACTTTGCGTTCAATGGGGTATCGGGACAGCGGTCGCTCAACTTGAGATTGAAGAGATTGAGCAACCTTTAATAGACCAGCAACCCTTCGATTTGGTCGTAGTCGTGTCAGACAAGGGTGGTGAGTCCGTAAAGGTGGCTCCGCTGGACTTTCGAACCATGCCTACCGCAGTGAAGCCCACCGACAAACTTGAGGTAACAATCCTCAAGTTCGCCGATCGTCGCTACGAAATCTCGTGGAAGTATATCGATAAGATTTTGTTCTACGAGCAACGGATCTACGACGAAGCACAAGACAAGATGGCGAAGAAAGACTTCATCGGAGCCTTTCAGAATTTGAGTTTCCTGATGAAGGAATTCCCAGAGATGCCAAACCTGGAGGGCCTGCGGCAGCAGTTCATTTTCCAGAGTGCATCGGATCGTTACTCGAAAAAAGGGCTGAGGCAGACCCTTTCGGCCATGGAGGAGCTCAAGGCCACCGCGCCCGGCTTTCAAACAGACCGAGTGACTACGGCGATCTCAACCGTTGCGGACCAGCTTATCACCGAATACCAGGAAAAAGGCAACCTGGGCTCAGCCCAGACTTTGCTTTATCGCATCAAGGATCGGTATGGAGCGACGCTGCCAGTCGTGGAGAAATGGGAGAACAAACTTGAGGCCATGGCTCTCAAGAAGAAGCAAGAAGCAGA
>PKCQ01000506.1 GCA_002862265.1 Planctomycetaceae bacterium
GTGGCAAAGTGGCAAAGCCAAAAATCTAAATATGCATACTTCAGGAAGGTGTGAATCTAATGGCTAGATAGCAAACTGAAGAATATACCAAAGGCAACCAGAATTTTGGAAAGTCGCCGAAGAATACCCTGACAGGATAAATTGGAGCAAATCAACCCTGACAGGGTTGATCTGTTGTGCAATCTCAATTTTGGCTTGATCAACCCTTGTCAGGGTAAAACTCGATCCTCGTATTCCCAGGCTTGTCATCTATGTAGATTGATTTGGGTTTGCAATTAATCGAAGACTAGATTGAGCCTTAGCCCAACTTTAAGCAAACTAGTCTACAAACACATTGATTCAGCAAATCAGTCTAATATCCGCCGACCTTTAGGTCTGGTGTGTTATAACCCCCCGGCAGGCACAGTTAACGTTTTTGTTGGTGAGGAACGGAGCGGCAACACGAGAATATCTGCCAGCCCACGCGAGCTACTCGACAAGATCGTTACTGAGCATCGACTGCCAATGCCCGGTCCCGCTAATCCGTAAATCATTTTGTATTACGGAGCGGACGGGTTAGTTCCAGTGGATATCAATGATTCTTTGGACGGCTGGAAAGTTATCATCGGTTTCTCGCAGCTTTTGACGTTGCTTCTTTAGTTCCCTCTTCAGCTCGGCTATCTTGGCAGTATAGTGCGGATTCTCGTAATTGTTCTGCATCTCATGGGGGTCTTGCTCGAGGTCATAGAACCCCCAGGCGACAGGAGTTGGATTCTTGCCGTCAGGTGTGGTGCCATAGAAGAAGATGAGCTTGTAGCGATCGGTGCGTAGGCCAAAGTGCGCTGGAACCCGCAAGTTGTGGGCCATGTGCATCCAGTAGCGATAGTAGCTTGCCTTTCGCCAGTCGGCAGGTTTCGCTTCTCCGTGGATGGCTGCAGCAAAACTTCTTCCTTGCATGTACGCCGGAGTCTCTACTCCTGCGAATGCGAGAATCGTTGGTGCAAAGTCCGTGTTGTTGATCAGCCAGTTGTTCGTCGATTTCTGCTTTAGCCCTGCTGGTAATGAACGATCAACGGCATCCTCATCGCCTCTTCGTAGATCCAGCGTTTGTCCATAAGATCGTGTTCACCGAGGAAGAATCCTTGGTCGCCGGTGTAGATGATGACCGTATTTTCAAGTTCACCTGCGGTGCGCAGGAACTCGACTAAACGCTTCACGTTGTCATCCACGCCTTTGACGCAGCGCAAGTAGCGTTTCAGGTACTTTTGGTAGTTCTGTATCGTATACTCCGACTCCTCCAAGTTCTGGTCGATTCCCAAACGCCGACCGAGTTGCCACCTTTCGTGTCGCTTTTTCAAGCCTGAGCCATATCTGCGACTGGCATCGGATCCGAAGCCAATTGCGGGTTGCCCGCGGAGGTTGCTGGGCTCGGGAATGGCTTCATCCTCAAGATAAGTCTCATAACGCGCCGCGTTCTGAAACATGTCGTGCGGAGCTTTGAAGTGATGCATTAAAAAGAATGGCTTCTGGCGATCCCACGTTTTCTCAAGCCACGCCAGACTCAAGTCCGTGATTGCATCGCTCGAGTGACTGCCTTTTTTCTGAAGTGTGTTCTTGGGCCAAGACTTTTCACCACGAACTCGAAAAGTGGGATCAAAATAGCGTCCCTGACCTGGAAGAACGCAGTAGTAATCAAAAGCAGCGGGCTCTTGTTTGAGGTGCCATTTTCCAATCATGGCGGTTTGGTATCCAGCCTTCTTCATCTCGAGGGGAAGAAATTGTTGCGAGGGAGGAATATTCCCGGTGAGATGCAGCACTCCATTCGTTTGAGGATATTGCCCAGTGATAATGCTCGCGCGGCTTGGCGTGCATATTGAGTTATTGCAGAACACTCGGTCGAATCGCATCCCACCTATGGCCAAGGCATCGATGTTTGGAGTTGGATTGAGTCCCGCAAGACGACTTCCGTAGGCACCAATGGCCTGAGTCGTGTGGTCGTCCGACATGATGAACAAGATGTTAGGACGCTTGGTGGAGGCTGCAACTGGATTCGATTCTCCCGCATTACATGCAAGCGATAACTGCACGATTAAGCAAGTCACCAGCAACACACGAGCCGGCGTTGTTGGATTTAAAGTCTTTACTATCATTGGTTCTTATCAGTCAATTTGATCTCTGCTAGCAAATACGATTACAAGCCCTGAACATCACTCCACTCGTTCAAGCCGCTTTTGACCAAAGCCCACTCCAGCGCCTAAGTTGTGAAGGCCGAGTATACGAAATCCTTCCAGGGCCGCGAGGAACCGGGCGGAGCAAGCACATCTTGTCGGGCAGCTCGGATTTTTTCCTCGAGCGGCTTGCAGTTGTCAAAAGAGATTGCCAAAGAACGCGCGACATAGAGGTGCAGGTTGGGCTCTGGCATCGCCAATAGTTCACGAAATACTGGGATGGCAGCTTCTTTGTCACCCGGCCGGACAAGGGCCTCGGCAGCGGCCGTTCGAACAGTTGGGGTATCGCTCGCGAGCATTGTTTTTAGGAAACGTCGCGACACGTCAGAAGAGCCATTTTGAATGATGCGTTGCTGAATCGCCCAAAAGTTGAGCGCCAGGTCATCTCCGCCTGAAAGCCGTTTGCTTTCCGGACGCGAGGCCTGATCTGCTACGGCGAGGATGCTCTCAATGGGATAAGTCTTATCGTTACTAGGAATGCTATGCAGAGTCGAGTTCGTAATAGTTGCTCTCCGGTGCATTTCGAGCTCAATGAGAAAGCCACTATCGCGTGTTTCGATAATCCATTTTTTTTTAAGCTGCTTTACTAGGCGGGCTTTCAAACTAGCATGATTCTGGTAATTCGAGACATTGTA
>PKCQ01000212.1 GCA_002862265.1 Planctomycetaceae bacterium
GGAAGCAACTTCTTGCCACGAGAGACGCCCGAAGCGATCGAGAAGATCCCGGACGTTACCCCCCGAAACCAACTCCATTGCAAAGAAGAGTTTGCCGTCGTGCTCACCACCGCCAAAGTAACGAATGATGTGCGGGTGTTGGAGTCGCTGGAGAATCTCCATCTCGCGACGAAATCGTTTCCGCACCAACTCATCTTCCGAAATTGCGTCTTGCAAAACTTTGACCGCGACTTCCGCTTGCTGCCCACCTGTCTCAGGTAGACGAGCTTGGTATACCGTCCCTACCGTACCCGTCCCCAGAACGGCTCCGATTTCTAAGTTTTGGTAGCTAAGTTTCTTCATGAGAAAACAACATTCGGGGCATTCGCAAAACCCAATGGCTAACGTTATGTTCAAAAAACGGCGATCCCATCCGCAGCGCGAGGTTCGTCGTAGACTCGACGAACCTCAGAGCAAATTGCATTGTAGACCAATTTGCAGTGCAGAAGACTATCGCAGCTTGAGAGAAGAAGATGTCGGTCGCAAAGCTAGACCCCTCGGAACCTATGTCAAAGTTGATTGGTGTTGTCGAGAAACACAGTAAGAGTTTGTCCGAGGAACGTAGCCAGTTCTTGACAAAAGCAGCTGAAAGTATTGTTCGGTTACAGCAAATCCGCGGACAAGTTAACTTGCTATTCGTCTGCACTCATAACTCAAGGCGTAGTCATTTTTCAGATTTCTGGACTCAAGTGGCAATGTCTTGTTACGGGGCAGAGAATGTTTCATCTTCCTCCTGCGGCACAGAAACCACGGAGTGCAATCCCCGAACCATTGCTTCTCTTCAGCGAGTAGGGTTTGATGTGTCGAGTGATGGCAAGAAACAAAATCCTCACTACAAAATTCCTTTCGGCGGAAGGGAAATCACGTTGTTTTCGAAGGCATTTGGTGCGCCAGGATTACCCACTTCCGACGTCGTTGCCATGATGTGTTGCAATGACGCCGAGGAGAATTGCCCGATCATTCCCGGTGCGGAGCACAGAGTATCCTTGCATTACAAGGATCCAAAGTCGTCTGATGGCACAGATGCTGAAGCGGCTACCTACGATGCGAGAAGTCTGCAGATCGCCTCCGAGATGTTCTTCTTGGTTCGCCATATAGCAAAGAGCGTTTAGCTGCTGCCGCTGCGAGGTAGACCGTAACGAGAGCAACGCTGCTACGGCGCCCGAGGTCACTACGATAAGTTGGCAGTGGGGCCGAGCCGGCGTCTACGTCTGGGCGTTAAACAACGGAGCCTTACAGCCAAATGCCCAAAGCAAGAACAGCTATCTCTCTAGCAAAATCCTGCCGAGAATGCCCTCCATGATGCGACGTTCTAAATCAAGATCGCGCCCGATTTCGAACCAGCCAAGGGTCAGAGGCAGTTGGCGAAGCTGGTTTTCGTTGCGGACAATTGAGCCGTCGTGACGCTGTGCCGCGGCTCCCGATGCAGCGAACTGCGACTGATCGACGTCTTCCTGCTCTTTGATCACCTCAACCGTAATTTGATATCCCGTCGGCTCTGAAAGCACTCGGACGGTACAAGTACGTCGGATGGTCTGAACCGTGCTCTGCACACGCTCAAAACCTCGCGCGGTGTCACTGCGCCATGGCTCGAGGGATGTGCCACTGATCTCGGGGAAGGTCGTGAGCTTGCCTTCCATGAAGCCAGCGTCACTCCGACGAACAGGTTGCTCAGTATCGATGCGAAAGTGATCGTCAACCGCGTCGACAATCATTTTCCATAAAAAATCAGGGTCGATCGGGCCGATGTTGGTAGGATTTGAAACGTCCACTTCGATTGGCGGTGGCCCAAAGTTTGGCTGAAATGGCAGTGGTCCCAATCGCCGGCAGCCAACGAAACACAACAACATAGCGCATGCGAGAACGGTACCTCGGAATATTGGCAATCGCTTGCAAATTGATCTTCGATGTTCCTCGTTGGCGGGCATGTATCTTAGGCAGCCCGATTCTGTGGAACGGGCTCGACCACGCCAGCTTCTTCCGCCATTTCGATCCTGACGTCTTCTTGCAGTTCGTCGGCATCATTGAGCTCGCCGAACTCGTCTAGGACTTCGAGTGCCAATGAGCGGTAGTCTTCAGCACCATTGGAGTTCGCTGCATACTCAAAGATTGATTGTCCGAAGCTTGGCGCCTCAGCTAAGCGAATATTCCGTCGTATGCGAGTCTGGAAGAACCTGGCTCCGGCCCAAACTCCTTCATCGCGTGACTGAATTTCGAGAAACTCGTCGACATCTCGACTTACTTCAGCCGCGAGACGGGTTCCAGATTCGTACATGCACAGCACAACACCCGAGAGGTGTAAGTCTGAATTGAGGCGTTTTGAAACGATCTCAATAGTCTTCAGCAGTTTGCTAAGCCCGTGCAGTGCTAGGAAGTGTGGCTGTAGTGGCAAGAAAACTTCTTGCACCGCAGTCAGCGCGTTCAAAGTTAGCACACCAAGCGAAGGTGGACAGTCGAGAATGACGTAGTCAAACTCTTCTTGGTCCGCCTCTAGCTTGTCGCGGAAAATGACTTCGCGTCCTACTTCGCCAGCCAGTTCTAACTCGGCTGCCGCCAGGTCTAAGTTAGATGGCACAACGGCTAGGTTTTCGTTCACCCAACAGCGCGCGTCTTCCAGTGTCGCATCGCCGCAAAGGATGTCATAAACACTTGGTTGATCGCTGATCACACTTAACCCAAGGTGCAGCGATGCATGAGCTTGTGGATCAAGATCGATCACGCAGACTTTCTTTCCTGTCTCGCTCAGCGCGGCGGCCAAGTTGACAGCAGTCGTCGTCTTGCCCACACCGCC
>PKCQ01000682.1 GCA_002862265.1 Planctomycetaceae bacterium
ATCTGGCCGGTGGCAATCTGGCATTCGACCTCGCGGGTGAGCTGACGGCACTGGGTTATCATGTCCTACAACCCACGGTTTACATTGCCCGAAAGGCAACTCATTTAACAACCAAGCTTTTGACTAGGATTGCCGCTCAAGAAATAGATGGTGTTATTCTCTTGTCACCGAGGACCGCACAAACGTATGTAAGCCTTATGAAAGCGCATCAGATTACCCGCAGCGCCAAGTGTTTGCAGCATTTCTGTCTCTCTCAGGCGGTCGCGGATCAACTGGAGCCAATACAACCTGTGGTAACGCAGATCGCAAAGCGGCCCAATCTGACCGAATTGCTGGCCCTGACTGAGCAAGACATCGCAGCAAGTACGAGTAAATGAGAGATCGTCAATCGATCACTAACAAAGTTCAATTAGGTCGTCAGGTTCAAAGTATGAACCAAGCTAATGGTTTATAATTGACGCCCAATGATGATCTCACCTTTAGACTAGGTCATATCACGTATCCTTGGCGTTGCTGGAGCATTGAGTCCGCGGCGCAAGTAGTTGGAGGTTTCTCTTCCATGGCAAGTAGCGGCGACGACAGCAACAAGAAGGGTAGTAATTTCTCCGACCAGAAGCCAGCCACAGGCAATGATCCCAAAAAGCCGACGCCTATTATTGATTTGAAGGCGACTGAGGTGAAGTCTGGCGCATCTAAGACAGATACATCGGAACCTCCGAAACCAGAGGCAAAAGGGTCGAGCTCGGCATCTAACGTGCCGAATGCGGGTTCCAAATCTGATCAGAAACCAGGCGCGGCGAAGTCCAGTGCGGGCGAGCCAAAGTCGAAAGCGACAGCGAAGGGCTCATCGCAACCATCTTCATCGACTGCATCAGCGTCATCAGATAAGGCTAAATCAAGCCAAACAACTGGGAGTCAAGACAAGAGCTCTTCCAGCAATGCGGGAAGTGGGGCTCCGTCAAATCCACCAGTTGCAGCTGCTGCACCACGATCAGGCGGCGGTATTGTGGGCCTCTTCACTCATGTACTGGCAGGAATTGTTGGAGGTGGCCTCGTTCTATTCGGTGCGCAGCCAATAGAGAAAGAGCTTGGCCTTGTGGTCATGCCCCGGGCCGAGTTTCCGGAAGAGTACAAAAACCGCCTGACAGCCCTGGAGGGGCGCCCTGCGGCTGTATCGGCTGCAGGCAACGTAAACGAGCTTGCAGAAAAGATTGAAGCGGCGGAGCTAAAGCTGGTCAGCCTGTCCGATCTGGCAAAGCGCGTTGACGAGTTGGGCAAGGCGACGGCAGGAAAGGCCGAGGCCTCAGCCGATAATAACGCTAGCCAAAGTGTCTCTACGAATGTGGAGGCACCAAAATCCGATCCCGAAGTGCTCCAACGTATTGCCAAGCTTGAACAGACGCTCAAATCGATAGCGACGTCGACAGATGCGAGCGGTAATTCCACCGATCTAGGAAGGCTTGCTCAAATAAGCGGACGTGTTGCCGACATCGAGTCAACTCTCAAGACCCAGATCGCGGCCCTTCGCGACGGTTTGAGCAAGCAGTTGGAAGAGAAGGTTACGAAGACCGCTGAAGTCAGTGCAGCGGCACGCGCTGGTACGGAGCGCCTGGATACTGAGTTCGCTGTTTTCAAGACAGATGCTGCCCGACTTAGCCAGCGGGTAGAAAATTTGAAAGCAACCCAGGACACTCTCGATCAAGCTGTTCGTGTGGCACGAGAAGAAGCCGCAAAGCTGCGCGCGGATTTGGATGGGCTGAAGAAAGACGTTGCTCAGAACTTCAAATCTGTTGCGCGCCCTACGGATGTGACAACGGCCATTGAGCCCGTAAGTTCACAGCTCGCCGCGCTTCAAACCCAGTTAACGTCTGTGGTTGCGAGTGAAAGTGCCAGAAAATCCAATGCGCAACGCATCGTCATGGCCTTGGAACTAGGTAACCTCAAACGCGTATTGGATCGCGGTGGGGCTTATCGGTCCGAGCTTGAGGAAGTTAGAAGACTGAGCGGAGGCCAGGTCGATCTGGCGGCGCTTGAGAAGTTTCAGAATGAGGGCGTGCCAACTCCGGCCGAGTTGCATGGCGAGTTTACCAAGCTGGCATACAGCATTATCAGGTCAGAAGATGCGCCGACTGGTGAAACTGTTTTTGACCGGATTGTAGACCGGGCCAAATCGCTGGTTCGCATACGACGCGCGGACCTTCCAGCGAATGACAAATCAACTGAAGCGGTAGTATCGCGTATCGATGCCCAGCTACAACAAGGCAATCTGGTAGCGGCATTGGATCAAGCCAAGAACCTGAGCGAGAAGGCGCGTCAGCCAGCTCAAGAATGGATCAATCGTGTTGCCGCCCGTGCGGATGTTGATCGCGCCATTGCCTCGCTCGAGCGCCAACTTAAGTCCTCACTCGGATCGAACGCCGCCACAAAGGGCTAACCCATGCTGCGTCTAGTTGTTTATTTTCTTGTTATTGCTGCCTTAGCTGCGGTTCTGTCCTGGCTGGCTACGAGACAGAAACATATCTGTCTGACGCAGAGGTTCCTTCCGCTTCTCCTGGTGTCGCTGCGGTCAAGCCGCGTGGCGCGGTTTCCTCTGTTTCTGCGGCTTCGGTGGCCGAGCTTTCTCGCCCCGCCGACCGCGACTGATGCGATCGACATCCTCTACGCCGAGTCGGAGGACATCCTGCTCAACCTCGCGACCGAGGAGTACCTCTTTGAGCACGTCGACATCCGCAACCCGCTGCTGCTGCTCTGGCGCAACAGGCCGTGCATCATCATAGGCAAGCACCAGAATCCGTGGAAGGAGTGCCGCGTCCAGCTGCTGGAACA
>PKCQ01000331.1 GCA_002862265.1 Planctomycetaceae bacterium
GACGTCCGGACGTCCGGCTGTCCGGACGTCCGGACGTCCGGACGTCCGGACGTCCGAACGTTTTTATCGTTTCGTCTCGTCTCGGTCGTACGGCTGTTCAGCCAACTGGGGTTAACCATAACCAAGGTTGCTGCCGACGGTGATCGTAGTGGCGACGATTCTCCTGTCGGTCCTGATCGGAGCGCTGGGTTTCGCATTCACGGGACAAACGATCAATGTGATGACGCTCGGCGGTTTGGCTTTGGCGATTGGGACCGTTGTTGATGCTGGGATTGTCGTCGTAGAAAACATCGTTCGGCACTTGAGGATGGGTAAAGCACCTTTCGCGGCAGCGCTAGACGGGGCACAAGAAGTTTCCGGAGCGATTCTTGCTGGCACCGCTACGACCCTTGCGGTTTTTCTTCCAGCTGTGTTTTTGACTGGAATGATCAAGTACCTGTTCGCTCCGCTTTCGCTAGCGGCAACACTAACCATCGGCGCGTCGTATGTGCTGGCGCTGACGATTGTGCCTGCGTTCTGTGCCACTTTTATTCGGGATCGAGCTCGCCAATATGCCAGCGCCGAGCCGGAAAAAAGTGTTATTGCTAAAGGTTTGTATGGGCGGTTTTTGGCTGGTGCACTGAGAGTCCCTGCTCTCGCGTCCTTAGTAATTGTCGCGACCGTTGGAGCAGCCTTTGTACTCTGGCCGCAACTGGGGAGTGAACTCTTTCCCGAAGTCGATGCTGGTACCTTTGAAGTTCGCATCAAGACCGTTCCAGGAACCAAGCTAGAAGAGACCGAAAAGCTTGTAGCGTCTATTGAGGATACAATTAAAGAAGTTGTTTCGGACGAGCGTATCGAGACATTGATCTCGAACATTGGATTGCCCGTTGGAAAGGGAGCCGGATTTTCTACGGTTCTGAGTTCTAACTCTGGTCCCGATACGGCATATATCATTGTGAATCTGAAGCAGGCTGGGCGAAGTATTGCGACGCGCGACTACATTGACCAACTGCGTAACCGGTTCCGTGAAGAATATCCGCTTGAGCAGTTTTTGTTTGTGTCCGGCGGCTTGGTCAACATGGCCCTGAATGAGGGAGTTCCGACACCAATCAGCGTGCAAGTTTCAGCAGGAACCATTGGCGGTTGCCGTGATGCAGCAGAGAAAGTTGTCGAAGCGATCCGACCGATTGCTGGAACGGCTGATGTGCAGATCGCACAATCATTGGACTACCCGCAATTTGATGTGCAAGTAGATCGTACTCGAGCCAAGTATCTCGGCGTCGATCAAGAGGAAGTGGCCCAAACGGTGCTGACTGCGTTGGGCTCCAGCGTAGGGTATTCGCCGACGATATGGATCGATCCCAAGACAGGCGTCGACTTTTTCATGGGCGTGCAGTACGAGAACAATGAGTTTCAGTCGCTAGACGAAATTCGTAACATGCCTATCTCCTTGAATACGGAAAAGGGGCCTGTCACGATTCCCTTGTCGAATATCGCCACGGTTTCTCGAGTTAACATTCCTGGTGAGGTCGCTCATTACAACATTGCTCGCGTGAACGATGTGCACGTCAACGTCGATGGCCGCGACCTGGGTAGTGTGGCCGCCGACATCGAGACAGTTTTGGCGGGTATGGAATTCCCCAGCGGAGTGTCGGCTACTTTGCGCGGTCCAGTCGAAAAAATGCGTTCCGGAATGAATCTACTCGGCGTCGGCCTCGGAGTCGCAGCTTTGCTCGTTTACTTGGTGCTGATGGCACAATTCCGTTCACTCGTCGATCCGCTGATCATCATGCTTGCTGTACCGTTGGGGTTAGGCGGCGTGCTGGCCGTGCTCTACGCGACTCAAACGCACATTAATATCCAGTCGTTGATGGGGACCTTGATGATGATTGGAGTCGTCGTCAACAACTCGATCCTGCTGGTGGAGTTTGCGAATAGGAAATTGTCTGAAGGTCTTTCCTCTCGCGACGCAGCTCTATCAGCAGCCCAAGTTCGCTTCCGCCCCATTCTAATGACCTCCCTGACGCTGATCGCTTCGATGCTGCCGCTCTCGATGCAATTCTCGCCGGGTAACGAGGCCATGTTGCCGCTGGCCAGAGCCATGCTTGGTGGGATGGTTGTCAGTACTTTGTTGACTCTTCTGCTTGTGCCATGTGTGTACGCCATCGTACACAGGAGCAAGAAAGTCGCATTGACTCCAGCGACTTAGTTAGCTTGTCGGACGTTTAAGCCGCGTTGGCGTTAGCCGCGATTTTCCGTGAGAAAAAATCACGCGGCCTTGACCCTCGTTACCGCTTCGCGTCACGACTCAAAGGTTGCTAAAATAACACGATCGGATCACACTCTCTTTGCGAAAGACGATATGAAACGTTATTACCTCTTGCTCGCCGTTATTTCTGCAGCTTTGGTTGGCTGTGGAACGCCAGAATCTGAGCCTGTTGCAGAGGCTCCTGAAAACCCCGTTGCATCGCCCGCTGATGGTGATGCCCTAGCTGGCATTGACGCCAAATTAGCTGCTGCCGATGCACTGGACGGTAAAGAAGATAAGCAGATCGGCAAGTGCTATGTTTGCGCGCTTGGCATGGACGGCAAAGCTGAGCCGGCCGTCGAAGTTTAAGGCTACACTGCTTGCATGTGCAGCCAAGGCTGCAAAGAGCACTTCTCTGAGAAATGGGAAGAAGTTGTAGCTTCTACTGACGTACCCAACGAGTAGTCGACGCTCGCTAGGCGAACCAACCACAGATTTCAATTGCACCAAAAGCTTCTTCGGGCATCCTGGAGAGACTTTTCTTATGGAGCAACTACGCGTCTACGGAAAGGGATGCGGACG
>PKCQ01000305.1 GCA_002862265.1 Planctomycetaceae bacterium
GCAAAGTGGTTTGCCACCGATGCGAGTTGCCAATTTGGTAGAAGATCAGCCTTTTTTGGAGTTAGCACGCCTTGTGGCCCAAGAAGTCTTGCAACAAGACCAAGGATTGCAGGAGCCGGAGTTCAAGAAGCTCAAACGACAAGTGCTGCATCGCTACGGCAACCTGCTTTCGATTAGCGACGTGGGTTGAGGAATTTCGACTTAGCCACATTTTCGGTCCTTGGATCTGCAAAACGGCCCTGGAATCATTGGAACGAGCCAATTTCACCCATGTTGGATTTGGAAATCCTCGCATATGCTATGGGGCGGCCGATTTTGAATTTGAAACAACGAGACCCCTCAATGTCCCTAAGCAACTGGATTAGTGGCCGAGTCTTCAAGCTCGTTCATGGCAACAATCTTGTCTACAACACCTGCTGGGAAGATCCAAGACTTGACCGCGAAGCACTGGAACTCACCTCTGAGGATCGCGTGCTGGTCATCACTTCGGCTGGCTGCAACGCTTTGGACTACGCACTTGTTGGCCCGGCACACGTCCACGCGGTCGACATGAACCCACGGCAAAATGCACTTCTCGAATTGAAGATGGCCTGTATCCGCAAGCTGCAGTACGAGGACTTCTACAAGCTATTCGGCAACGGGCATCACGCTAATGCGGGCAACATCTACCGGCAAACGCTCCGCGAAAACATGAGTGAGTGGTCCAAGGGCTATTGGGACAAGCACATCAAGTTCTTCGATCACATGAAGAAGACGTTCTACTATCGCGGTACTTCCGGCGTGTTCGCTCGTGGCATTCGCTTTTACATCGACAAAGTGGCTAAGCTGCGTCCAGAAGTCAATGAGCTGCTGGAATGTAAATCAGTAGGCGAGCAAAGTGAGATTTTCGAACGAATTCGAGATCGGTTCTGGTCACGAACCATGAAGTTTGCTCTGAATCGCGACTCAACCCTTTCGATGCTCGGAGTCCCAAAGGCTCAGCGGCAACAGATCGACAAGCAATATCCCGGCGGCATTCTGAGCTTCATCCAAGACTCGATGGAGTCGGTGTTTGCAAAGTTACCTTTGCACGAAAACTACTTCTGGCGCGTTTATATTACGGGCAGCTACAGTCCTGAGTGTTGCCCCGAGTATCTCCGTCCTGAAAACTTCCAGACTTTAAAAGACCGCAACTTGGAAGGTGTTTCCGTTCACACCGACAGCGTGCAAGGGTTTCTAGAGAAGTCCAAAGAGAAGATTTCTCGCTTCATCTTGCTGGACCACATGGATTGGTTGTCAGAGCACCTTTTCCCAATGCTTGAGCTCGAATGGCAGGCGATCCTGGACAAGGCGACTGACTCGGCCCGCATTTTGTGGCGCAGTGGAGGCCTCAAAACAGACTTCATTGACCGGGTCCAAGTGATGCGTGATGGCAAGCAGACGTTCTTGCCCGAATTGTTGCAGTACCACGAAGAAAAAGCGGCTCAATTGCACGAGTTGGATCGAGTTCACACGTACGGCAGCTTCTACATCGCAGATCTTGCTGCATAGCGAGTTGGGCACATGGGATTTCTATCCGACCTAAAGATCCTCTACCACCTGGCACTCAGGCCTGTGCGTGGGAAGAACCATGCCGAGCGCATGGAGAACTTCTATTCTGGCCAAGCCGGAGCGTACGACGACTTCCGCAAGCGGTTGTTGCATGGTCGCGAGGAATTGTTCCGGAAGATCGAGGTTCCTGAAAATGCTTCTTGGGTCGATCTAGGTGGTGGCACAGGCGCCAACATGGAATTCATCGCTGACCGTGTGCCCTCATTGGAGCGTGCTTACGTCGTAGATCTTGCTAGCTCGCTACTTGAGGTCGCCTCGGATCGCTTTAAGAAGCATGGTTGGAATCACGTTCAGGCCGTTGAAGCGGATGCGACGACCTGGCAGCCGCCGGAAGGCCAAGTGGATGTAGTGACCTTCTCATATTCCCTGACCATGATCCCAGATTGGTTTGGCGCGATCGAAAATGCGCTGAGGATGCTCAAGCCCGGTGGAAAAATTGGTGTGGTGGACTTTTACGTCTCCCGAAAGCATGCTCGAGAAGACCTGGTAAAGCATCGCTGGTTCACTCGACACTTTTGGCCAACTTGGTTTGCTTCCGACAACGTTTTTCCCTCGCCAGATCATTTGCCTTTTCTACTCGGGCACAGCGAGAAAGTTCTTCTCAACGAATCCAGATCGAAGGTTCCATACATTCCCTTCATCCGAACGCCGTTTTACCAGTACATCGGTCGCAAAGCGTAAATGAAAACCGTCTTTTGTTACCTTAGCGTCATTGCGGTTTTGGAATGAGCACCCTCAGATCAGTCTAAATATCTTGGCTGCGTCTGACCTCCTAGCTGCGACCAATGGCGAATCCGAGTCACCTTCAGCACCTAAAGTCATACATCGCTGCAAGAAAAGCCACTCCGGCACTCAATCGCACTTACACGCCACCCCTTCACCCACCCAAAAGAAGTAACCAGATAAGGCTGATTGTTGCAATGGGCGACCTCAAGTCGAAAGCTAATGTGCGATTAATAGGGATGTCCAAGTGCTTCGCATAAGAACTCCATCCAAGGTCGGGATTTCTTAACTAGCCGATTGATAGTGGTCACCAGATCTGCATTCTGAACCTGAGCTTTGCTTAAAGAGGACATAGCGATGAAGCTCTTTAGTCGCAGAACATCGATCATAGGGTGATCTTTCGCATAACCACGAGGAGAGGTCTTCAAGCGATCATCGTAAACTTCGAACCTTTCTCGAAACCCCTTTTGC
>PKCQ01000604.1 GCA_002862265.1 Planctomycetaceae bacterium
TGCATTTGCTGCATCATTGCCATTCGGTCCTTCATCCCGCCGCCGGCAGCCGCCTGCATCATCGGACCCATGATCGAGAATTGCTTGATCAGCCCCGTCACTTCAGATGGCGGCACTCCAGCACCTTTGGCGATACGATTTCGCCGCGAAGTGTCTATTTCCTTCGGGGCTTTTCGTTCTTTCGGGGTCATCGAGTCAATGATGCCCACCATCTTGCGAACGCCACTGTCAGTGTCCTCGTCCCCCATAATCTTCTTCAGGTCACCCATTCCAGGCATGAGTCCCAGCATTTTCTGCATTAGCCCAGGTTTGGCGATCTTCTGAAGCACATCCCGGAATTCGGCCAACGTGAAGTCGCCTTTGGCCATCTGGGCTTCGAGCTTCTCACGTTCCTTGTCGTCGATGATCCGGTGAGCTTCAGTGGCCATCGCCAACATGTCACCCATCTGTAGGATCCGACCAGCCATCCCTTCAGGGCGGAATGGCTCCAAGGCGTCCATGTGCTCGCCGGTACCGATGAATTTGATCGGCACTTGCGTCACATGTTTGACGCTGAGCAAAGCACCGCCACGGGCATCACCGTCCAGCTTGGTCATCACGACGCCGTCAAGCTCCAGAGCGTCGTTAAAGGCAGCGGCACTGTTGACTGCGTCCTGACCAGTCATGCCGTCCACGACCAGGAATACTTGGTCAGGCTTGATTTTGCGGTCAATATTGCTGAGCTGCTTCATCAGCTCGTCATCAATCGCCAGCCGACCTGCGGTATCTAGGATGACAATGTTGGCGTCCATCGATTTGGCTTGTGCCACACCAGCTTGGCAGACCTTGATCGGATCCTTTTCCTCAAGGTCACTATAAACCGGCACATCCAACTGCTGGCCAAGTGTCTTCAGCTGTTCGATAGCTGCAGGACGTTGCAAGTCGGCTGCGACCAAGAAAGGGCTGGCTTTTTGTTCCTTAAGAAGCTGAGAGAGCTTCCCGCAAGTCGTCGTCTTACCTGAACCTTGAAGACCGCACATCATCAGGATGGTAACTTCGCCCTCCTTGAGAGGGATACTGAAGTCGACTGGGCCAAGAATATCAACCAACTGCTCGTGGACAATTCGAATCAATTCTTCTTCAGGTCGCAGCGACAGAAGGACTTTTTGCCCCAGGGCCCGCTCGGTGACGTGCCCCATAAAGTCCTGAATCACCGAATAGCTGACGTCTGCTTCCAACATCGCTTCTTCGACCATTTTCAGGCCTTCGCGCATATTGGCTTCGGTCAGTTTGCCTTTGCCGCGGATGGATTTGAACGCGGACTGTAGGCCATCGGATAGCGATTCGAACATAACTTTTTCTGTTTTTTCTGCGGTGCGAGGCGATTACGCCTGCTCCTTGCTCAGCGAAGAATCCACAATTGTAGGAGGATGAGCCCCGGTGACAATGCGAACCACCCGACACTCAGCATGAATCAAAGCTCCAACCTGGACCCACTTTTCAATTCAGCCGCATTGGAGCTAACTTTGTTAGCAAGGTCGCCATGCGGCCAAGTTCAGAAAGCTTCTTTCTATGCTTCGTCCAGCGATCGAGGATTGAGTCGTTGAGCACGTTGAATGTCGCGTCTACGATGGTTGAATTCCATCTTGAGCCCCGAATCGATAGTTGTTGATTCGCCATGAATTTCATTTTGCAGACGGTTAATGCAGCACGAAACTATGTACTTGACGGTCGAGCGACCTGGGCATCGGTCTTCTGTCTCGGTGGTTTGTTGTGTGGGAGCGCTGCTCCAGCCCAGCCAATCTCTGAAATGCAACGCGAAGCAGCAGAGAGCCGTATGGCGAGCTGGGCTCATTGGGGGCCTGAAACGGATCGCTACTCTAGCTGGGGGACCCATTCGAACCGCCTTGTTCCCATTTACACTTTTGGTGGCAATCTGAAATCGGTCAGCGGCAACAAGAGTGTGTATCGCGACCAAGATAAAGTACAGGAGCTCTATGGAACGGTGCCCAAGAATACCGTCAACTCACAAGCCCAGTATCTGGATCAAACCGACGTGCATAAGTTGCAGTTGGCCGCGATTGACGCCGGAAAGAAGAAAGTCATCCTGATGGTCTTCGATGGGATGGACTATCAGACAACTCGCGCGGCGGCAATCTACAAGACTAAGAAAGTAGCTTACGACTCGGGGCGCGGAACAGGACTACGCTTTCAAGACTACAATGACACAGAAACTGACTTTGGTAGCTTCGTGTCCAGTCCGCACAACGATGGCACCAAAGTTAATGTGAATAAGCAGCAGGTCACAAACCCGGGTGGTGTGACTCCAGGTGGCTACGATCCTCAGTTAGGCGGCCGCAGTCTCTGGGAGCCCGAAGCAAATGTGGATCCTCGCTACTTGATTGGCAAGAACGAAGAGGTGATGCAGGCTTACACCGATTCAGCTGCTTCTGCGACTTCGATGACGTCGGGGATCAAGACATACAACAACGCGATCAATGTTGACTTTAGCGGACGCGAAGTTTTGCCACTTGGCCGTGTACTGCAAGAGCGAGGATTTGCCGTGGGTGCGGTAACGTCTGTTCCGATAAGCCATGCCACGCCAGCCTGTGCTTATGCGAATAATGTGCACCGAAGTGACTATCAAGACATCACACGCGATATGCTTGGGCTGCCTTCAGTGTTCCATCCTGGCGGATTGCCTGGCTTGGACGTTGTTATTGGTTGTGGCTGGGGAGAAGAGCGCGCGAAGGATGGTTCCCAAGGCGAGAATTTTTTGCCTGGTAATCGTTATCTGGC
>PKCQ01000578.1 GCA_002862265.1 Planctomycetaceae bacterium
CCACGATGGCCATCGGCAAAGGGGATGTGATAATTTCGTCACCCTCGCTGATCGGGGCATGTTGGGCCAGGATCAACGCCTGCCCATCGACAATCATCACCACGTCAACATTCTCGGTTACTAACTTATTGTCTCGGTAGATCCACAACCGATCTCCCGGACGGACCGCACTTGCGGGCACTGAAAGCAGTTGGTTCCTTGGATCAATCTTGATTTGGACCGCGACAAACATTCCACGAAGAAGTGCTGGAGGAGCAGCAACCTTTCCTAATCCTTGTGCACTAATTCGTTTTGGAGTCCTCTCCTCGACAACTGCGACGCATGGTACAGTCCGCGTGGCCGCATTCACTTTGGCACCATCGTAACGGGCCAAGCGACCTTCCCATTGATACGACGCATCGTCGAGAGAGAGGGTTGCAATGAGGGGAAGTCGAGGCAGTTCATAACTGCTCGCCGAAAGATCTTGATTCTCTGGACGTTTGGTATCTGCGTATTGCCAAAGCCACTGCAACTGACCGTATTGCAAATCAAAGTGCACTTCAACTTTTGCGGTATCTTCAATCCGAACAACAGCCGCACCCCGCTCGACGAAGGCCCCCTCCTCCACCAGGTCTTCGGTGATGATACCATCGATAGTTGCCCGAATTTCAGTGCGCGTTAAATCGAGCTTTGCTTTCTTGAGTTCCGCAGCTATTTGCTGCCGTTCACTCGCCACGCGGACTTGTTTCTTATTGAGCAAAAGTTTTTCATTCTGAAGGGTCTGCATCGTATTTCGCGATGCCAATTCATTCCGCCGCGCAGTGTCCAGATCCGACTCGGTGGCCACGTTTCTTCGATTGAGCAGCAGAATCCGCTCCAACTCTTTCCTCTGTAGTTGGAGATCCTCTTCGGCAAGGGCAATCAACTTTAGTGTATTTTCCCGCTCCAGCCGAAGCTCCTCGACACTAATCTCCGCTTGATTTGCCAATTCTGTAAGCCGCTTGACCTCAAGATCATAGTCGTCTGTTTCAATTTGCAGAAGCAATTCACCCTGTTTGACATACTGTCCCGCAAAACACTGTGGAGCCTTCATTTGAACCGAGCCGGCCACTTCGGCTGACAATGTGACTTCTCGGTAGGGTACGACTTCTCCATCCGCATCCAGATAAAATCCCCCTTCGCTCACTTTAACACGTGTCGTGGTAACCGCTGGTGGCTGCACTTCGCGCTGCAAACTTGCCGGCGCTGTCTTCATCTGACTCAGCACCACAAACAAAATCGTGCCCGTTGCCAGCATTCCAACAGAGATCGCATATTTACTAAACTGGGTCATCAGTGTTCCTCGATGAGGCTACCGGGTGCAGTCGACGCATTGGTGGAAGATGACCGAGCCCACGAAGAATAACGTCGGTGATGTGCTCCGACAGTTTTTCTACCGTAAATTGTTGGCGAAGCTCCTCTCCATCGATCAACATCGTGAGTATCTTTTCGTTCGCCCGATAATAGAAACACTGACCTATTACACTCAACGCCCAGTGGTGTAGCGTGTGCAAAGGAGTCGTTTCCGGCATCAGCTCTCGCAAAATGTCGATGAGAACCTGAAACAAAGGCTGAAACGCCTCCTGGACCATTTCCTCACACGCTTTGGTCGGCTCCATAATCTCCCGAATGATCAATCTAGTCTGCCATGGATCGCCCGGCTCACATAGCATCCGTCGCAAAAGGGTCAGCACAAACTGCGCGAGTTTCTGATCGGCGGGAGTGCTGTCCGTCCAATTCGGTAACGGTGCTTGCTTCTCCCTTAAGCGTCGTGCGTGCTTGACCGCCTCGATATACAGCCTCTCTTTGTCCCCGAAATAATAGTTTGCTGCAGCGAGGTTGACACCCGCTTTGCAACAGATGGCGCGAATCGTCGCCTGAGCGAACCCGTCATTTGCAAATTGCTCGCCTGCAGCCTGCAAAATTTTTTCGCGGGTTGAATCCGTCGCCATAGCCATCGCCTCTGCCAATGTAAACAACTGTTTGAAACAATTGTATGACAATTGAATCCGAAAGGCAACCAAAGGCGAATATTAGGTGAATAAGACGGAAAAGCTACGAAATCGTGCCGAAATTCGAACGAGATAAGGTCGCTTTGTTACGAGAAAAGAAACGAAAGGCCGTGGAATCCTATCCGATCATCGGGCCTTTGTTAAGCAGAGCGACCCTGGTCATAAACCGTCTGAAGCAAATCCTGCACGTCCTTGTATTTCTTGTTTTTCTCGAGGGCCGCATCGATTAGGCGGCGGGCCTCTTTCTCTGAATGCCCTAAGCTCACTAGCACTGAGAAACCCTCACTCACCACGTCGAGTTCCATAGTTGTACTCTTCGCCTCGTCACGCGTTGCCAAGAGCGCAAACTTCGGTACCTTACGGCGCAACTTTGCCACGATCCGCTCTGCGGTCGCAGGTCCAATGCCCGGCAGACCGGAGAGACTCTTGATATCCTGTTCTTCGATGGCAGTCGCCACTTCCCGTACCGGTCGCACCATTGCCCGTAATGCTTTCTTGACTCCGACCCCATCGACCGAGCAAAACAACTCGAAAAACTCACGTTCTGCTTCGTTCAGGAAGCCGATTAGCCGCGGCGTCAGCTTTCCCTGCATTGGATTACCCTCCAGGTAATGCACCGTATGCAAGCTCACCTCTGTATTCAATTTAGACTGAAGCTGTCTTCTCGCAAAATCGGGAATGGCAATCTGATATTCGTAGGGGCCGATATCCAGAATCAAAGTATCGTCAGCCACACTT